>DASWIU010000267.1:0-3515 GCA_036397515.1 Desulfurivibrionaceae bacterium
GGCTGGCGGCTTGCCGAACTTGAGGCGGGTGTCGTAGCACATGATGCATTTCTTCACCACCGGGTTGATGGCGCTGGAATAGCTGTAGGCCGGGATGTAGAAAGGACAGGCCACCATGCAGGTCCGGCAGCCGACGCAGACCGTGGGGTCGTACATCACCGCCCCTTCCGGCGTTTTTTTGTAGGCATTGACAAAGCAGGAGGTCAGGCAGGCGGGCTCGTTGCAGTGGTTGCACTGCACCTTACGAAACAACGGGTGTTCGCGGCCCGGCACATCATACTTCTGCACCACGGTGTAGGCCTTTTCCGTTGTCCGGCGCGGCAGCCCGCCCTCGCGTTTCTCCTCGAAAACGGAAGGATCGTCAAAGGATTTGTCCGGCGCGGGCAGACCCTGCTCCTTGTTGCAGGCGGCTTCACAGGTCCGGCAGCCGACACATTTGGTAAGATCAACAAGCACGCCCATGCTGTCCGGGTAGCCGCCAAAGCTCCCTGCAGCCTCGGCCTGTTTGCTTGTCCCGACGGCGGCGATGGCTACGCCACCGGCCAGTCCGCCTTTCAAGAAACTTCTGCGGTGTAACATTTTCATAGTGTATTCCTCTGATATCGTTTCAGCGTAAGTAACTGTTCAACAGCACCACATCTGCTTTGTCATCGGCCTGCTCATGGGCAACAGCACACTTCGCAGGCCTATTCCGCGCATCTATCCGTGGGGCACTGTTGCACAGCTACACTCTGTGGTTCTTTCTCAATGACCGCTCCCATGCCCGGCGGAAGCGGTTGGCGCCGGAGCGTATTTGCCCGAATTAAAAAAGGCATCCCCCTTGTCGTTGCGGGTGTGGCAGTCCTGGCAGCCGGTTGGGCCGCCCATGGTGGTGTGGCAGCCGAGGCATTTCTGATGATAGGCCCCTTTCAGGCCGGGTTTGCCCTTGTGATGCAGCTGCGGATTGCCCCCGGTTTTTGCCAGATCTTCCGCGGAAAAGCGCTTGTCGGAATGGCAGTCCTTGCAGGCAACAGACTTCGCGCCTGCCCCGGCTTCATGGCAACGGGCGCAGTTCGGATCAATGGGGGCAAGCCCGGTTGTGTGGTGATGGCACTCGGCACAGCTTGGCGCCACCCCGGTATGCATGGCATGATCAAAGGTCACTGCGGAATAATGATTTGCCAAGCTGCCAAGTTCCACCGTGCCTGGGCCATCCCCGGCCCAACTCTGCGCGGCAAGTGGCGCGGTCAGGAGCATCAGTGCCGCCATGCCCACAAGTGTTTTCTTTCTTCCTCCCATGTTGGTCTCCTTCTGAAAAAAGTAATCTCGTAAAAAAACAAACTCCGCTTGCATTATCAGTACGACTGGGGGAATCCCCTCCGCCAAGGCCGGGTTTTTAACCCAAGGCAGACGGACTTCCAGGTATTCCAGTTCCTGCTTAAGCACATCCTGTGCCAGCCCTTGCTTCGGAGTGCATGACTGGCTGACGCCACACTACGAGACAAAAAGCCATGGCAGACTCCAGCCGGAATATCCGGGCAAGGACTGCGAGAAAAGGAGCTGCCGATTAAAAAGAGCCCTGTTGGATAATTGCAGGCGGGGAGGAGTTGTCATGCGAGAGAGCGAAAAAATCATCGCACCCTATTTTTTCCGGCACGATGGCAATGTGCGATGCGGCGAAGAAGTGTCGCATGCAACACATGTGGCGCAACAGAAGTGTTGCATGCGACAGGTGGCGCAGAATGGCGGTCGACCTATCTGGCTAACCCTGTTCGTTCTTTGTTTTCTTCGGTCAACTTGGGGCAGGTCACGATGATATCAACCTCTTCCGCATCAATGGTCTCATTGAGCAGAAGAACCTCGGCCAGCTTGTGCAAAAAGGTTATCCTTCCTTCAAGGACAATGATCGCCTCCTGATAGCACTCCGCGATGATCCGGGTGACTTCCTCATCAATGGCCCTGGCGATCTCTTCGCTGTAGGGGCGCTGCCGCGAGCCGAGGCCGAGAAAACCCTGATCCGGGGTAACAAAGGCCCGTGGCCCAAGCCGATCACTCATGCCAAACTCACAGACCATGCGGGTGGCGATATCCGTGGCCACCTGCAAATCGTTGCTGGCCCCGGTGGAAAATTCGTTGAAAATGATCTCCTCCGCCGTTCTGCCGCCAAGCAGGATGGTGATCCGGTTGGTCAGATACTCCTTGGAATAGGCATGGCGATCGTCGATGGGCATCTGTTGCATAACGCCCATGGCCTGCCCCCTGGGAATGATAGTGATCTTGTGCACCGGATCGGTGTTGGGCAAGACCTTGGCAATGATCGCGTGGCCTGCTTCATGGTAGGCCGTGACCTTGCGCTGCTGTTCACTGACGACCAGCCCCGTCCGTTCGGCGCCCATGAGGATCTTATCCTTGGCATCCTCAATATCGCTGAGCTGGATGCCGGCCTTGCCCTTGCGCGCCGCCATCAGGGCGGATTCGTTGATGAGATTGGCAAGCTCGGCGCCGGTGAACCCCGGGGTGGACTGGGCCACCACCTGCAGATCAACGTCCGGGTCCATGAGCACGTTGCGGGAATGCACCTCCAGGATCTTGCGCCGCCCCTTGACATCGGGGGGCATGATGGTGACCTGGCGGTCGAAGCGCCCCGGCCGCATCAAGGCAGGGTCCAGAACATCCGGCCGGTTGGTCGCCGCGACGATTATAACGGTTTGCTCGCTCTGGAAGCCATCCATCTCCACGAGCAGGGCATTGAGGGTCTGCTCCCGTTCATCCTGGCCGCCCATGGCCCCGGCAGCCCCGCGGCTGCGGCCCACTGCGTCTATTTCATCGATAAAGATGATGCAGGGCGCGCTTTTTTTGGCCTGGGCGAAAAGATCCCGCACCCGCGAAGCGCCGACCCCGACAAACATCTCGACAAAGTCAGAGCCGCTGATACTGTAAAAAGGAACACCCGCCTCACCGGCAATGGCCTTGGCCAGCAGGGTTTTCCCGGTTCCCGGTGGACCTTGCAGCAACACCCCCTTGGGGATCTTGCCGCCGAGCCGGGTAATCTTCTTCGAATCCTTCAAGAATTCCACGATCTCGACCAGCTCTTCTTTTGCCTCGGGAATCCCTGCCACATCGTCAAAAGTCACCCGCCGGGCCTTGTCCGGGTCCATGGCGATCTTTTTCTTGCCAAAGCCGCTGCTGCCGCCGCCCTTCTGGCTGCGGAGCATGAAAAACATCCAGCCGCCCATGAGCAGGAGAACCGGAAAGGTGGAAGACCAGAAAGGCGAGGCCGCACGGGGCTTACCGGCAGAGATACGGATATTCTTCCCCTCAAGCCTGGGCAGAAGCAGCTGCACATCCGGGGCATAGGTGGAGAAGGACTGGCCATAACTGTCCGTGCCGGTGATCTCCTGCCCCTGTATCCGCGCCGCCTTGATCTCGTTATTTTCCACTTTGGCGAGAAAGGCGGAATACTCCAGCACGGGCAGCTGATTTTCCACGATCCAGACGTTGTATGCAATGACACCCAAGGTAGCCGCCAGCATGAG
>DASWIU010000268.1:0-7166 GCA_036397515.1 Desulfurivibrionaceae bacterium
CCCTGACCCCCTCCCGTCAAGGGAGGGGGATTCAATTTGGGCATCGTCTCTTCAGCTTGCCCGGCTTGCCGCGCCGATCAGGTCTGGATAGCGGTAAACCTTGCCTTCGTAGTTGCGGAGCAAAAGGTCGTTGCCCTCGCGGCCGACCACGGTTTCGGGAATGAGCGGAATCTTGCCGCCTCCTCCCGGCGCGTCGATCACATAGTTGGGCACGGCATAGCCGGAGGTGTGGCCGCGCAACCCTTGGTACATCTCCAGCCCCTTGGAAACCGGGGTGCGGAAATGGGCCGAGCCGATAATGGGGTCGCACTGGTACAGGTAATAGGGCTTGACCCGGATCTTGACCAGGCCGTGCATGAGCTGCCGCATGGTGTCCAGGGAATCGTTGATCCCGGAGAGGAGCACGGTCTGGCTGCCCAGGGGGATGCCCGCGTCGGCGAGCATGGCGCAAGCCTTGGTCGCTTCCTCGGTCAGCTCGTCGGGGTGGGTGCAGTGGATGCTCATCCACAACGGGTGGTGTTTTTTCAGCATGGCCACCAGCGCGGGCGTGATGCGCTGGGGCAGGACCATGGGGGCTTTGGTGCCGATGCGGATCATCTCCACGTGCGGGATTTGGCGCAGACGGCCGAGCAGCCAGTCCAATTGTTCGTCGGCCATGGTCAGGGGGTCGCCGCCGGAAAGGAGCACGTCGCGGATCCCCGGGTTGGCCGCGATGTAGGCGATGGCTTTCTGCCAGCGGGCCGGGCTGTGGCTCTTGCGGCGGCCGACCATCCGGGAGCGGGTGCAGTAGCGGCAGTAGCTCGAACAGTAGTCGGTGACCAGAAAGAGGACCCGGTCGGGGTAGCGGCGCACCAGGCCGGGCACCGGACTGTGGTTGTCCTCGCCCAGGGGATCGTGTTCCTCGCCCTGGGAAACCAGAAGCTCGCTGATCGTCGGCACCATGGTCCGCCTCAGCGGCTGCTGCGGGTTGTCAGGGGAAATGAGGCCGGCGTAATAGGGGGTAATGGCCAGGGGCAGGGTGGCGCCGTTAAAGGCCATGGCCTGGCGTTCGCTGTCCGAGAGGTCTATGATTTTGCCGAGTTTTTTGAGGCTGGTGATGCGGTTGCGAAGCTGCCATTGCCAGTCGTGCCAGTCGTCATCCGTGGCGAGGGGGAAATGGGTTTGGCGGAAGGTGAGGGAGGGAGTCTGGCCGGGAAAAGGAAAAGCGGTGGAATCGGCGCTACACCCTGGAGGTTCCTCTTGCTCCTCAATATGGACAACCTTTTGTTGCATCTTCTTCTCCTTGCTGGCTGGTTGGTTGAGTCCGTAAAAGATCAAAGAATTTCAAAACGATACCGCTGATCCCCGCAAGCAATTCAGCGTACCTGACTGAACCAGTTTATGCCTATTGCACGGAAAAGTGTCAAGAAAAAAAGCAGGGGCGGTGTTTTTTTTAACTCGTTGTTTCTGCGTATTTTTTTGTGGGCGACGGGTTGGCAGCCGTGCCGGCGGTGCGGGGCGGGGCGGAGGGAGGTGTCTAACTATTTAAAATCATTCGTAATAATTTCGAGAGTTCTTGGAGGCCGAAAGGCTTGGGCGCAACCCCGCAAAAGCCGTATTCGCGGAAGCGGGCCATGATCGGGTCGTTGGCGTATCCGCTCGATACCACCGCCTTTATTGCGGGGTCGAGTTGGCGGAGATGGGCAAGGGCCTCCTTGCCTCCCATGCCGCCGGGCACGGTGAGATCCATGATCACCAGGTCAAAGGGCTGTCCGTCTTTTTGCGCCTGCAGGTAACGGGTAATGGCTTCTTCGCCGTCATTGGCGGTGTGGGGTTCATAGCCCAGCTGCCTGAGCATGGCGGTGGAAACATCGCGGATGAGTTCCTCGTCGTCCATGACCAGGATTTTGCCCTGGCCTTTGGCCAGAGAGGGAGTTGCCGCGACGGGCTTTTCCGCCAGGGAAGGATTCCCGGTCGAGGGGAGATAGACGGAAAAAACCGCGCCCTTGCCCACTTCCGACGCCACGGTGATGTGGCCGGCGTGGTTGGCGATGATGGAATGGACCACCGCCAATCCCAGGCCGCTGCCGCCCTGCTTGGTGGTGAAATAGGGATCAAAGATTTTTGCCAGATGCTCCGGCGGGATGCCGAGGCCTTGATCCTTGACCGTGATCAGCACATATTTTCCCGGCGTCAGCGGGGATTCGCCGGGGTTGACCGTAAGGTTCCTGGCCGCAAGGCGGATGGCGCCGCCCTCGGGCATGGCATGGACTGCGTTGATCACCAGATTCTGCACAACCTGGCCCAGCTGGCCGGTGTCCACCTCGGCCAGCCAGAGATCCTCGGCCCAATCGTATTCGCACACCGCCTTGGTGCCGCGCACCGCAAAACCGACCGCATCCTGGATGAGCCCGGCCAGGGAGGCCTCTGTCTTGATGGGTGCTCCGCCCTTGGCAAAGGTGAGCAGTTGTTGGGTCAGATCCTTGGCCCGGAGAGTGGCTTTTTCCGTCTCGGCCAGCCGCTGGGCCACCACCCCGCTTTCCGGCAGGTTTGCCTTGGCCAGGGAGAGATTGCCGAGGATGCCGGTGAGCAGATTGTTGAAGTCGTGGGCAATCCCTCCGGCCAAAACCCCGAGGGATTCCAGTTTCTGGGTCCGGAGGTGTTCCTCGTCCAGCCGTTTTCGCTCGGAGATATCCCGGGCCACGCAGAGGATTGCCGGTTGCAGGTCATAGTCGATGAGGCTGCAGCTCTGCTCAATGGGGAGAATGGAGCCATCTTTTTTGCGATGGGCGGACTCGAAGATGGCCGTGGTCGCCTTTTGCAACTGCTCCACCCGATTTTTGACCAGGGAGGCATACGGGGGGGCAACGAGCTCGGTGAGGGGCAGGGCCAGGAGTTCTTCCCGCGTATAGCCCAGCCGCTCGCAGGTGGCGCGGTTCACTTCCAGGAGACGGCAGTCCAGGCTGTAGATCAGGATCGCATCGTTGGTGCTGTCGAACATGGCGCGGAATTTTTTTTCCGAGGCATGCAGGGAGTGCATGTGCATGGCGTTTTTGATCGCTATCGCCGCCTGGTTGGCAAAGCTCTGGTAGATGCTGATCGCCTCGGCGCTGAATACCCGAGGCTGCAGGGTATGGCCGATCAGCACCCCGAAGACCTCCTCGCCCAGGATCATGGGCACGCAGAGGGCGGAACGGATATTTCTTTCCACGACCAGGGAGGGAACCTCAAACCGGGTTTCTGTTTGAAAATCCACCACCACGGCAGGTTTTTTTTCCAGCACCACATGGGTGGAAAGGCCCTGGCCCTTGAGCAGGGCATAATGGCCGACGGTTTGCTCCGGGAACCCGAGGGTGTCGCGGATAACCAGCCCGTTCTGGTCGTCGCTCATCAGCATCAGGGTGGAGAAATCCAGGTTCAGCAGTTCGCTGGAAAGGCTGGTGACCTTTCGGTACAGAGAGTTCAGGTCAACGGTACGGACCAGGCTTTGCGAAAAGGCGAGCAGCTTAGCCAGGGCCTTTTCCTTCTGTTTTCGTTCGGTTATCGGCAGGATCAGTTCCAGGGCCGCAATGATATTCCCTTGCGCGTCGCGGATCGGGGTGGCGATGATCTCCAGGTCGATCTGGTCGCCGTTTTTGTCATGGCTGACGACCTCCCTGACCACCCGCTCCGACCCCTGCGCAAAAACCTCCCGCACCCCGCACCAGGGGCAGACGCCTTTCTGCTGCTGATAGGTACGGTAGCAGATCTTGCCCACGGTGTCGCCGTAGATTTCTTCCATGACCTTGTTGGCCCAGAGGGTTGTAAAGTCGCGGGAGATAACGGCGATCCCGGCCCCGATACTCTGGGTGACGGTCTCAAGGATGTCGGCGGTGAAGGGAAGGGGGTTGGCGACTGGCGGCGGGAGGGGGGACGTTTCACTCATCTGCGTGGGAAGCCTCGCATACGTTACGGAGGTATCTGCGGTATCTGCGCGGGTGGCCGCGTTAGGTGCCGTGTTTCCCTGATTATGCACAGGGTAAGGCAAATGTACAAGGTTAAAAACCGGGGCAAATAAAGCCTGGCTTTTTGACCGGGGTTTTGAGTACCTTGTTTTCTGTGTAAAGCAGACGGGGAGAGAGATGAAACAGAAAGCTTCGGTTATTAATATCATTTGGCTGTCCATGGTCGTGCTGGCCACGGTGACCGCCGCCTATACCAACCGGATGGACGCTTTGACCAAGGCCTCGTTCGAGTCGGCCAAGGACGCGGTCGTCCTGGCCATCGGCCTGATCGGGCCCATGGCCCTCTGGCTGGGAATCATGAAGGTGGCCGAGGCCGGGGGGCTGATGCGCATCGTGGCCCGCTGGGTGCGGCCCCTGATGGTCCGCCTCTTTCCCGACGTGCCCCACGACCACCCGGCCATGAGCGCCATGATCATGAACATGGCGGCCAACGCCCTGGGGTTGGGCAACGCGGCCACGCCCATGGGGATCAAGGCCATGCAGGAGCTGGAGAAGCTCGCCCCGGAAAAAGGCACGGCCACCAACGCCATGTGCCTGTTTTTGGCGATCAACACCTCCAGCGTCACCCTGCTGCCCCTGGGGGTGATCACCATCCGGGCCGCCGCCGGCGCAACGAGCCCGGCCGCCATCTTCATCCCCGCAATCATTGCCACCACCTGTTCCACCATCGCGGCCATCGTGGCGGCCAAGATGCTGAGCCGGAGAAACAGCGGGGCGGAATCGGCCGCGGTGCAGGAGGCCCCTGAGGCAGCGGCGGCCGAGGCAGAGGCCAGCGTCGAACCGGAGCTGTATCCGCCGAGCACGACCGGGAAATGGTTCATCTGGCTGCTGGTTGCGGTTTTTGCGGGGGGGGCGGTGTATCAGCTGAGCAGTACCCCCGAGCCGCTGGCCTTTTCCGCCGCCGGCCTCAACAGTCTGTCCAGCTGGCTGATCCCGGCCCTGATCTCCGGCCTGCTCATCTTCGGCTATCTGCGGGGGGTGCGGATCTATGAAACCCTCACCGATGGAGCCAAGGAGGGTTTCACCACTGCGATCCGGATCATTCCCTTCATGGTGGCGATCTTTGTCGCCATCGGCATGTTCCGGGCCAGCGGGGCCATGGATCTTCTGGTTTCCGTGCTCTCGCCCTTGACCTCGGCGGTGGGCATGCCGGCGGAGGCCCTGGCCATGGGGCTCTTGCGGCCCCTTTCCGGCAGCGGCTCTTTTGCCTTCATGAGCGAGATCGTCAACCAGTCGCCGGACAGCCTGCTTTCCGCCATGGTTTCGGTGATCCAGGGCTCCAGCGAAACCACCCTCTATGTGCTGGCCGTCTACTTCGGGGCCATCGGCATCCGCCGCACCCGCCACGCCTTGCCTGCCGCGCTCTGCGGCGAAACCGTCGGGCTTATTGCCGCGGTAACCGTCTGCAACCTCTGGTTCTAGGTAACGGTTGCGCAGCACCGCATCTGCTTTGTCATCGGCTGGCTCGTGTGCAACTAGCACACTTCGCCGGCCTCTTTCGCGCATCTGCGGCACTGCGCAACCGTTACCGGTCTGGGTATCCTTAGGTTTTGCCCTGTGCCGGATATACGTTTTCGCCTCACCACCAGAATTCTGGATATCTCCTCGTCTTCGGGATGTTGTTCACGATTAGCGCGATGACCAGCATGATGCAGGCCCCGGCCCCGGCAGGGAAAATCGCGTAGAGATAGCCCAGGGCATAGATCTTTTCGCTGCCGATCACCGCGATGAGGGCGGTGGCGCCGCCCGGCGGGTGCAGGGTTTTGGTAAGGTGCATCACCGCGATGGCCGTCGCCACCGCCACCGCTGCCGCCAGCCACATGTGCGGGGCCAGCATTTTGTAGCTGGCCACCCCGATCAGCGCCGACAGGATATGGCCGCCGAGGAGATTGCGCGGCTGGGCCAAGGGGCTTTTTATGGCGCCGTAGATCAGCACCGCCGAGGCGCCGAACGAGCCGATCAGCATGAGCAGGTCCGATTGGGGCAGCAGATTGTAGTTGAGGAACGCCACCGCCCCAATGCCGAGAAAGGCGCCGAGCCAGGACCAGAAAACCTCGGTCAGGCTGACCCGGGGCGGGCTGGTGGTGGTGCCGCGCATCTTGTCGAAGTAGTTCATGGCGTGCCCCTTTCCGGAAAGGCATGCATGAGATCGCCGCGGGTGAGAATGCCGAGCAGCCGATTCTTATGGTCCGTGACCGGCACCCGGTTGATCCGTTTTTCCCGCATCAGCTTGCCGACCTCATGGAGCGGAGCGGTTTCAAAAACCGTGACCACCGGGGTGGTCATGATTTCTCCGGCGGTTTTGCCTCGGATGCAGAGCGCGGGGCAGCCTCCGGTGGCAAGGCTGTCGGCGATCAGCGCCAGGCAGGAGGCCTGGCTGCCGTCACCCATGTTGCGAAAGAAATCCCGCTCCGAGAGGATGCCGACCACGGTTCCATCCTCCTGCACCACGGGCAGGCCGGTGATGTGGTGTTCGGCCATGCGCGCCGCCGCCTCGGCAAGGGGGGTTGTCGGCAGGACCGTGACGACCTCTCGGGTCATGATCTCGGCAACGGGCAGGCTGTTGTACAGGCGAGCCTCCGCATGCTCATAGGCGAGGAGATAGAGTTCCTTGAAATCCCCGGCCGAGATGTCGAGGTAGCCGGGGATTTTTTTCATCGCCTCATAGATATCTTCGTCCGAGAGCAGCTCTGCTGGGTCAAGCCTGGGTTTATTTGTTTCCGGCATCAGCGGTTCCCCCTTGTTGCTGAATGGCAAAATACGGATGGGTCGGTGCAGGAGGCAGCGTATTGCACAATCCGGCCCCCAGCCTTGACCTAGGTCAAGGGCCTGTGATTATCTTATCCAGAGAGAGGCGGCGGAGACAAGGGATAAGAAAAAAGGTGCCCGGCGGCGAGGTTTGAAATGGCCGGCAAGGCGCCTGAGCTTTAGCGGCCAATCTTGACTTCCGCCGGTGATGCGGGTAAATATTTTCGCCTGGGCAGTGTTAACGGCGACAGATAAGGAGAGAAAATCATGTTCAATATATTGGTGCTTGCCACGACGAACAAGGGGAAGCTGAGGGAGTTTCAGGAGCTGCTCAAGGATTTCCCGGTGGAGGTCAGGAGTCTGGCGGATTTCGGCCCCATCCCCGAGGTGGTGGAGGACGGCGCCACCTTTGACGACAATGCCTACAAAAAGGCG
>DASWIU010000269.1:0-14564 GCA_036397515.1 Desulfurivibrionaceae bacterium
AGATAGCCCATGCCGGAACGCAGACCGCCCATGAGCTGGTAGATCATATCGGAGAGCGGCCCCCGGTAGGGCACCTTGCCTTCGATGCCCTCGGGCACGAACTTGGCCTGGTTTTCCACCCCTTCCTGGAAGTAGCGGTCGCTGGAGCCCTGCTTCATGGCGCCGAGCGAGCCCATGCCCCTATAGCCCTTGTAGGTGCGGCCCTGGTACAAAAAGGTCTCGCCCGGGGACTCATCGGTGCCGGCAAAGAGGCTGCCGATCATGACCACCCGGGCCCCGATGCCGATGGCCTTGGCGATCTCGCCGGAGTACTTGATCCCGCCGTCGGCGATCACCGGAATGCCGAATTTTTCCGCGGCCTTGGAGCAGTTGTGGATCGCGGTCATCTGCGGCACCCCGACCCCGGCCACGATACGAGTGGTGCAGATCGAACCGGGCCCCACCCCGACCTTGACGCAGTCGGCCCCCGCCCGGATCAGGGCCTCGGCCCCTGCCGCCGTGGCCACGTTGCCGGCAATGATCTGGAGCTCGGGAAAGGCGTCCTTGATCCGGGTCAGGGCGTTCAGGATATTGCGGGAATGGCCGTGGGCGGAATCGAGCACCACCACATCCACCCCCACGCTGATCAATTTCTCCACATGCTCCAGGGAAGAGTTGACGCCGATGGCCGCGCCCACCCGCAGCCGACCCAGGTCATCCTTGGCCGCATGGGGATATTTTTTCACCTTCTCGATATCCTTGATGGTGATCAACCCCTGGAGGTTGCCCTCGTCGTCCACCACCAGGAGTTTTTCGATCCGGTGCTCGTGGAGCAGAGCCTTGGATTGCTCCAGGGTGATGCCGGCCTTGGCGGTGACCAGGTTCTTGCTGGTCATCACATCCCGGACCAGCAGATCCTCGTCGGAAACAAAGCGCAGGTCGCGGTTGGTGACGATCCCGACCAGCTTGGTGCCCCGCAGAACCGGCACCCCGGAGATCCGGTAGTTGCGCATGATCTCGTTGACCTCGCGCACGGTCTGATCGTCGTTCACCGTGATCGGGTCGATGACCATGCCCGACTCGGATTTTTTCACCTTGCGTACCTCGCGGATCTGTTCTTCCACGCCCATGTTCTTATGGATAATCCCGATGCCGCCTTCCCGAGCCATGGCAATGGCGGCCCGATGCTCGGTGACCGTGTCCATGGCGGCGCTGACCAGGGGGATGTTCAGGGTGATCGACTTGGTCAGCATCGTGGCCAGGCTCACCTCGTTGGGCAGCACTTCGGAAGCGGCCGGCACCAGGAGCAGGTCGTCAAAGGTATAGGCGTGTTCGATTGTATCGAGTGACATCAGCGGACTCCCTCAAAAAATGTGGCAGGTGATGCGCCTCGCTTGCCAAGGCGATCAGTGATCCTGGAATACTAGAGCGTCACCCTGAAAACGGGCGGCAAAAAACCGTAGAGTCTTCACTATAAAAAACTTTCAATCCCGAGGTCAATGACGAGTTTGCTAAAAGCGCGTATCTGCCGCCGCTTTTAGCAGCCGGTTGCCCCGCTCAGGAGAATGCCCTCCAGCAATCCGGCATCGCTCACCAGCACCGGGCTGGCCAGAGTCTGCCGCAATTCCTGCAGGATCATGGCTCCGGCCACGATAATCTCCCCGCGGCCATCGGCCAGGCCGGGAAGGGCGTTGCGTTCCTCCGGGGAAAGTCCGGCCAGCCGGGCAACCAGCCGGTTCAGCGCAGTCTGGCTCAAGATATAATTCTGGACCTTCCGGGCATCATAGCGGTCCAGCCCCAGGGCGAGAGCGGCCAGACTGGTCGCACTCCCGCCGGAAGCCACCAGCGATACGTCTTGCCCGAGCAACTCCCCATCGGCAAAACTCCGCAAAGCCGGGTTCACGATCGCTCGGATCTTCTCGCGCATGGATGCACGATCCGCACCGAATTCCTCGCTTAATCCCACCGCGCCCAGGGGCAGGCTGATCACCCGGGGCGCGCTCCCGGCCGTGGTCTGGAGGATGAGCTCGGAGCTGCCTCCGCCCACATCCGCCAACAGCAGCGGGTAGCGGCGCTGTTTTTCAGGCAGGGCGGAAAGCATTCCCAGCAGAGCCAGGCGGGCTTCCTCCTCGCCGGAAAGCACCTCGATTGAAAGTCCGGTCAGGGCCTCGGCCCTCTGGAGGAAATCCCGGCTGTTGGAGGCATTGCGCACGGCATGGGTGGCGCAGGCCCGCACGTGCTGCACAGGGTAGGAAGCCATTTTTCCGGCAAACCTGATCAGGGCCGCTTGCGCCCGGATTAGGGCCGCGGGCGCAAGCAGGCCGGTGGCGCCAAGCCCTTCGCCCAAACGGACCGTGACCAGATCCTGGGCCAGGGGGTGCAGGCGGCCGTTTTCCTCCTCCGCCACCAGCAGGCGGAAACTGTTGGTGCCGATATCCATGCCGCAGGCTATACGCATCGCCGCTTCCCTGTAACCGCTTCGCTGTTGCCTTTTGCCTGGCAGTCCCGTACAATATGGGGTGAAGAATCCCAATATTCATAAAGGGTTACTTCTGTCAGCCACCCCGTAGCCAGCAAAAAAAGGATCGCCGCGTGATACTTGAGATCAATCCGGACAACCCGCAGCCCCGCCTGATCCAACAGGCGGCGGAGGCCATGCGCAAAGGCGCGGTGATCTGCTATCCCACCGACACCGTCTACGGCATCGGCTGCGATATGTTCAACCAGAAGGCGATCAAGCGGATCCATCAAATAAAAAAGAGGCCGATACACCAGCCTTTCAGCTTCATGTGCTCAAGCCTCAAAAACGTCAGCACCTATTGCCATGTTTCCAACATGAGCTACAGGATCATGAAAAAAGATCTGCCCGGCCCCTACACCTTTATCCTGCAGGCGGCAAAGCTGGTGCCGAAAATCATGCTCAGCCGGCAGAAAACCGTGGGGATCAGGGTGCCGGACAATGCCATCTGCCTGGCGCTCATCGAGGCCCTGGGCAACCCGATGCTCAACACCAGCGCCATCCAGGATCCGGATGATCCGCCCATGAGCGAGGCCTTTGAAATCGAGGAGCGATTCGGTCGCTTGGTGGATATCATCATTGACGGCGGCACCATCTACCCGGAGCCATCATCCGTGGTCTCGCTTATCGGCGATACGCCGGAGGTGCTGCGGCAGGGCAAGGGTGAAACCGGCCATTTGTAACGGTTCGGCAGCACCACATCTGCTTTGTCATCGGCCTGCTCATGTGCAGTAGCACACTTCGCGGACCTCTGAAGTTTATGCCCCTTCAGGGGTGCGCATCTGCGGCACTGCCGAACCGTTACAATCTATTTTCGGGGAAGCGCACAAGGCCGCCGGCCCCCCGGTTATTTCCCGTTTTGGATCAGGGAGTCTTTCAGTGATTTGCTCATGGTGAAGTGCAGATTCTTGCGGGAGGTGATCTTCATGACCTTGCCGGTCCTGGGGTTCTTGGTTGTCCGCGCCTTGCGCTGGCGCACGGAAAAACTGCCGAAACCGCGGATCTCGACCCGCCGGTCCTCGGCCAGGGCCTCCACTATGGTGTCCAACATGATATCCACGGCCTGGCTCACATCCTTTTTCAGATACGCGCCCATCTCTTCGGCCACCGCATTTACCAAATCCCGTTTCAACATCTTTGATACACTCCTATCGCAAGGTCCCTGTCCATTCATAGGCCAGCATCGGACCGGATAAACCTGTCTGCTGTAACAGCGATTCACTATTTTTACCGGTCATCAGCCGCAGGAAGGAAAAATCCTCTTCCTGGGGATAGATAAGCTCCGGCATCTTTTCGGTTTTCATTCCGGCAAGATCCGCGGCCAACATGACCGCGTCGCTGAAATTGCCCAGCTGATCAACCAGGCCGTACTCCTTGGCCTGCTGCCCGGAGAAAATACGGCCATCGGCGATCTTTCTGACCTCCGCCTCAGGCAGGGACCGACTTTCGGACACGGCCTGGACAAACTGGCTTTGGACGACATTGATCATGCCCTGAAGCATCTGCCGCTCTTCGCCGGTCATGGGCCTCGACGGAGAGCCGATATCCTTCAGCTTGCCGCTTTTGACCACCTCGTTCTTGTAGCCAATCTTCTCAAACAGCCCTTCCAGATTGGCAAACTTGAGGATCACCCCCATGCTGCCGGTCAGGGTGCCGGGGTTGGCGACAATCTTGCTGGCGCCCAGGGAAACATACAAGCCGCCCGAGGCTGCCACCGAACCCATGGAGGCGACCACCGGTTTGATTCCGCTGGTCCGCTTGACCTCGTCATGGATCTCCTGGGAAGCGCCCACCGCCCCGCCGGGGCTGTCGATCCTCAGGACAATAGCCTTGATCTTGGGCTCTTCCCGAAAAGCCACCAGATGTTCAAGGGTCTCCTCGGATTCGAGGATCACCCCCTTGACTTCAATAACCCCGATCCCTTCCTTGAGGAAAAGCTCGGACTTGGACGGACCGGCAAGGCGGACAACAAAAAAGGTTATCCCGCCCCAGAAAAACAGCATGATAGCCCCCAGGACCAGTAATCCCGTGAGGACCGGATGCTTGTGGCGGAATAACCCTTGTGGCATGACAAACCTGGCAATGAAAATTTGATGGGCTCGTAAAAAAGGAAAGCCCACATCTGTCCGTGACACAAAATCTTTCAACAAAAATCAGGAGCCGTTACGAAACAATCCGTACTGTGACCATTTCGCTTCGGCTCCCTTGGAACAACGGCTTCGGCCTGGTTACTCCTGGGCCTTATTGTCCATTTCTTCCTTCAAAAGATCGCCGATGGTGGACGGGCCACTCTTGGCCTGCTTCTGCTTGAACTCTTCGTAGTTGCCTTCGCCGGAATCATCGGTCAGGGCCTTGATGGAGAGGCCGATCTTGCGGTCCTTGGCGGAAACATTGATTACCTTTGCTTCCACGGAATCACCGGCATTGTACAGACCAACCGGGGTGGCAACCTTGTCCTTGCTGATCTCGGAAACATGGATCAGACCTTCGATGCCCTCTTCCACTTCCACGAAGATGCCGAACTCGGTGACATTGGTGATCTTGCCCTGCACGGTGGTACCCACCGAATATTTTTCGATGGCTGCCTGCCAGGGATCCGGCTCCAGCTGCTTGACGCCGAGAGAGAACCGCTCGTTCTCGCGGTCGATCTTCAGCACCACGGCCTGGATGGTTTCCCCCTTGGCGTACTTTTCGGAGGGATGCTTGATCCGCTCGGTCCAGGAGAGGTCGGAGACATGGATCAGGCCGTCGATGCCTTCCTCGATGCCGATGAAGACGCCGAAGTCGGTGATGTTCTTGATCTTGCCTTCGATGATGGAGCCCACCGGATAGTTCTCGCTGACCAGATCCCAGGGGTTGGGCTGCAGCTGCTTCATGCCGAGCGAGATGCGCTTGGCATCCACGTCGATGTTGAGAATGACCACCTCGGCCTCTTCCCCGACCCCGACGATCTTGGAGGGATGCCGGGTCTTCTTGGACCAGGACATCTCGGAAACATGGATCAGACCTTCCACGCCCTCTTCCAGTTCGGCGAACACGCCGTAGTCGGTGATGGAAACCACCTTACCCTTGGCCTTGGCGCCGATGGGGTAGCGTTCCTGCACGGTGGCCCAAGGATCTTCCTTGAGCTGCTTGACGCCAAGGGAAACCTTGTCGTTCTCGCGGTCGTACTTGAGGATCTTGACCTGAACCTCTTCGCCCACCTTGAACAGCTTGGAGGGATGGGAAACCCGGCCCCAGGAGAGATCGGTGATGTGGCAGAGACCGTCCATGCCGCCCAGGTCGATGAAGACCCCGTAATCGGTGATATTGGTAATGGTGCCCGTGACCACCTGGCCTTCCACCAGGTTGGACTGCATATCTTCCCGCAATTTCTTGCGCTCGTCCTCGAGGATGGCGCGGCGGGAGATCACCACATTGTTGCGCTTGCGGTTATATTTGAGGACCTTGAACTCAAAGGTCTGGCCGATGAGGCTGTCCAGATCCTTGACCGGCCGCAGATCGATCTGTGAGTAGGGCAGGAAGGCCGGGACGCCGATATCGACGGAAAGTCCACCCTTGACCCGGTTGTCGATCCGGCCCGAGATGGTGCCGTCCTCTTCCTGGATCTTGGCGATGTCTTCCCAGACCTTGATGCCGATGGCTTTCTCGCGCGAGAGCTTCAGGCCGCCTTCGACCTCCCGCTTCTCCACGAAGACGTCAAAGATGTCGCCCACCTTGACGTCGATTTCGCCATTTTCGTTTTTGAACTCGGAAGAGTGGATCGCACTCTCCGACTTGTCGCCGATATCCACCACGACATAATCGTTGGCCAGGGCGATAACGGTGCCGGGCACGACTTCACCCACTTCCGCCACCTTGAGACTTTCCTCGAAAAGCTGAGCAAAGCTCATTTCCCCTTCATTGACATCGGACTTCGTTTTGGTTGCTGTTGTGCTTTTTGCCATGGAAACAATCCTCCTTTGATAGATCGAGCTTATATACCAGAGAATATGGGCAAATACAAACTTTTTATCTATGCTAAACGGATCAAATCTTGAGGGAAAACCGGGGGGGCAACCGTGCCAAAAAATACGGCATAACCATTTGGAAACAAAGAAAATCCAGGGATGAATCGAGGGGAGAGGAGAGGGGGCGTGGCAGAAAACTCTTTTGGGCGGCGATATTTTTTTGCCGTTTCAAGGGATTATTCTTGGGGGTACACGAGGCCGCCATCGCTGCGGAAACGACGGGCAGAGGTTATTTCGGAACCGCGTCTGGTTCTCCGAAAGACGACAGGGAGGGGTCGGCAATTATCCGCTCGCCCCCTTGCTCCTTGCCGGAATACAGCGCCTTGTCGGCGCGGGCCACCAAATCGGCGACATCCTCCGACCAGGAGGCGCCGGGATGCCTCTGGAACTGGGCCAGACCGATGCTGAGACTGGTGGGGGCATAGCGCGGCTCCTGGCCGTAGCGTTCCTGGATCCGGTCGGCAATCTGGCCGACCTGGGCAACGGTGGCGTAAGGAATGATGATGGCGAATTCGTCGCCGCCGAAGCGGAAACACCAGTCCACATTCTCCCTGGTGCACTGGACGAGGATGCTTCCCAGCCCTTGCAGGACCCGATCTCCGGCCTGATGCCCATATTGGTCGTTGTACTCCTTGAAGCGGTCCACATCGAGCAGGGCGAGAAAAACCGGATACCCCTGGCGATGGGCTCGCGGCACCTCCTCGTGCAGTTTTATCTCAAAGCAGCGGCGGTTGTAGAGGTCGGTGAGCATATCGCACATGGAGAGATGCTCGAGCTTTCGGACCAGGGACTGCTCGCGGATGACCCGGCTGATCTTGGCCTCCAGTTCATCCATGCCAAAGGGCTTGGTGATGAAATCGCTGGCTCCGGCCCGTATCACATCGGTATAGCCGTGGGTCTCGGCATGGCCGGTGATCACGATGACCTCGATCTGGGGGTATTCCTCCTTCACATGCTTGAGGAGTTCCATGCCGTCACACCTGGGCATGGTTAGGTCGGTGAGGATCATGGTGAACTCGCCCTGCTTGAGCTTGCCCTTTGCCGCCTCGCCGTCCATGGCCGTATCAAAGGCATGACCCAGGGCCACCATGGCATTCTTCAGCATCTCGAGGATGAAAGGGTCGTCATCCACCAGCAGGATGCGGGTGTTCATTTCAGGCGGCAGTTCGTTGCGCAGCAAAATAGTCACCCAGAATCCTTGCATGGTCAAAGGCCAACGGCGGCAGCGATCCTTCGTGGAATATCGCGACCTCGTCCGCATCATCGCCGGCCACGGGCGTTCCCTCCGCCGTGGCAAGAAAAACCGTGCTTATCGTATGCTGCCGGGGGTCGCGGTCCGGTTCGGAATAGGTGTGGAACTGACGGCCAAGGCGGATGGCGAGCCCGGTTTCCTCGCCCGCCTCCCGCACCGCCGCCTGCTCCAGCGACTCCCCGTAATCCACAAAGCCGCCGGGCAGAGCCCAGGCAAGAGGCGGATTTTTGCGCTTCACCAGGACAACGCCGGTGCCGAGAAGGATAATGATATCCACCGTGGGCACCGGATTTTTATAGGCCGGGATCGCCTGGCCGCAGGCAGGGCAGTGTAAGCGAGCACAGGGCACCGCATCTGCTTTGTCATCGGCCTGTCCGCATACCTGGTGTATAGCGGACAGGTCTCTTTGTCGGACACTTCTGCCGACAATTGACACGCGCATCCGCGGCACCCTGTGCTCGCTTATTCCGGGGTTATGCGCCGCCGTGGGGTTCACCCTGCGATATGTTGCGGGACATTGCTTCACCAAGCGCTCTCCCCATGGCACAGGGCATGGATGGAGCGCCAGCTCTCCACCTCCGGCAGGGCATGCTTGCCCTGGTTCCAGGGCTGGCGATAGACAATGGGTTGAATGCCCTCTTCCTCGGCAAGCCGCAGGCAGGTCTGGGCTCGGTCGTCCACAAAAAAATCCAACCCCATTTCCTTGATATGGGCGGCCTTGCTGTCGTGCTCGCCGGTGGCCACCAGGCGCACTCGGCCGTAGACCTGCGGGCCCAATTCTTTTTTCAGCCAGCGGGCGATGGGCTTTTTTTGCGGCCGAGCCGTAATGAAGGTGAGGGGTCCGTGATCGGCGAAGCCGGTCAACACCTGCCGGGCGTGGTGCATGAGCCGCAGACCGCAGGCAATTGGCTCTTCCAGCAGGCGCGAGAAAATGGCCTCCACCATGGCCGGATCGAGGTCCAGGCAATCCTCCACCTGAAACTCGGTGATCTCCTCCGGGCGCACCTCGGCCCCATACCCGGTTTGGGCCAGACGAATAAAGGCCTCCATGGTGTCGGCGACCACGCCGTCTATGTCAAAGCCGATCCGGCTTGGGTGAATATGCATGCAGCATTCCCTGATCCGTGCATATATATGTTGCAAGGAAGAAGGAAAATCGGGTACATCTTCCCGCCACAGCGCAGCTATTTGAAATAGTGTAAACCAGAAACCGGCAAAAAAGGCAAAAATTCTTCTCTCCGGAGGCGAAAAACCGCCTTTTTGGCCGGGGTTTCCTTGACAAAAAAAACGAAAAAAAGCATAGTTGCTCATTCGTCCTGAGCCGTTGTGCAAAAATATCCGTAACGATTAAAAGATCGTGACCGGCATGAGGGGGAGTAACGAAAATGGTTGCAGCCATGGTTATTTCGTAACAGTCCCCAAGCCGTCGTGCAAAAATAATTGTACTATTGAAATGCCGTATTCGGCATAAGGGGCCGTGGCGAAATGGTTACGGTTATGATTATTCCGTAACGGCCCCTAAAATTAAACGGAGCACCAGACTTTCATGAAGCTACCCCCCCTTACCATCGGCAAGTTCACCGCCTCGGTACCCCTTGTGCAGGGAGGCATGTCCATCCGTGTCTCCACCTCGGCCCTGGCCATTCCCGTTGCCGAGTGCGGCGGCATCGGCACCATCGGCGGCTCGGCCATTCCGCTGGCGGAGCTGCAGGCCGACATCCGCAAGGCCAAGGCAGCCACCAAGGGGATCATCGCGGTGAACATCATGTTCGCCATGAAGAATTTCTACAGCCTGGTCATGGGTTCCATCGAAGCCGGCGTTGACATGATCGTCACCGGCGCTGGTTTTTCCCGGGATATCTTCAAGATCGGCAAGGAGACCAATACCCCCATTGTTTCCATCGTTTCCTCGCCCTCCTTTGCCATCCTTGCCGAGAAACTGGGCGCCGCGGCCATCGTGGTCGAGGCCAAGGAGGCCGGCGGCCATCTCGGCACCAACAGGGCACTGCGCGAGCTTTTCCCCGAGATCCGCAAGGTGGTCAAAAAAGTCCCCCTGATCGCGGCCGGCGGCATCACCAATGGCTATGAAATGGCGGAGATGATGGACAAGTACGGGGCGGACGGCATCCAGATCGCCACCCGCTTTGTCCTCACCAAGGAGTGCTCGGTGGCGGAAAGCTTCAAGCAGGCCATGCTGCAAGCCTGTCCGGACGACGTCGCCCTGATCAAGTCCCCGGTGGGGTTGCCGGGCCGGGCCATCAAGACCCCCTTTGTCAAACAGCTCTTGAAAAATGCCGACCTCAAGGCCAAGGAATGCAAATACAAATGCCTGAAAAAATGCGACCATGTTTACTGCATCAGCGACCGGCTCACCGCGGCCTGCGAGGGCAACATGGAAGACGGCCTTGTTTTTTCGGGGGAAAATGTCTTTAAAATGAAGGAAATCCTCACCGTCCGCGAGGTTTTCGACCAGTTTGTTTCGCAGGCCGAGTCCATGTACAAAGAACCCACGGCGACATATTAAGCAGGAGCCCTATCATCTTACTCTCCTGCCCGGAAGATTCCATGGACCCATCCGCTGATCTGGCTGACCTGCCGGAGCCCCTCATTATTCCGCGGGCCGAACATCCCATCTCTCGCAAGGATATCGACCGCGAAGCCCTGAAGGTGATGCACCGCCTCCGCGACGCGGGCTTTTCCGCCTATCTGGTGGGCGGCGCGGTGCGCGATCTCTACCTCGGTAAAACCCCCAAGGATTTCGACATCAGCACCAATGCCCGGCCCGGGCAGCTGCGCACCCTGTTCCGCAACAGCCGGATCATCGGCCGCCGCTTCCGGCTGGTGCAGGTCTTTTTCTTCGGCGGCAAGATCGTCGAGGTCTCGACCCTGCGCTGCCGCAGCGAGTTTGAAGAGGGCGAGAAGGAAGAAGACGAGGTCCTGGCCCACAACAATACCTTCGGCTCCGAGGCGGAAGACGCCTTCCGGCGGGATCTCACCATCAACGCCCTGTTCTACGAGATAGAAAATTTCACCATCATCGATTACACGGGCGGGGTGGCGGACCTCAACAACCGGATTGTCCGCATTGTCGGGGAGCCGGACCGGAGAATTATCCGGGACCCGGTACGGATGATGCGGGCCATCCGCCACGCGGCCAGAAGCAATTTCACCATTGAAGAGCGCACCTGGCAGGCCATTGTCAACAATCTCGATACCCTCCGCCTCTGCCCGGATTCCCGGGTCCGGGACGAATTCTTCAAAGACCTGAACAGCGGCGCCTGCGCCCCCTGGTGCCGGCTTGCCGTGGCCAGCGGGCTGTTCTTTCTCCTCCTGCCCTGCTATGACGGGATCATCAGCCGGGAGCCGGAGGCGCCCTCGCCGGAAACCCGTCTCCTCTTCGCCCTGTGCCAGGTGATCGACCGGTTGCACGGCGAAGGCAAGCCCCTGCCGGAACACCTGCTGCTCGCGGTCCTCCTGCTGCCCTGGGCCCAGGCGCGCTTCAACCTGGCGAACCTGCCTGCCGAAGGCCGCGAGGCCTTTGCCTTTTCCCGCACCCTCCGCACCCAGATCGATGCCCACTTGGAGCACCTCAATGTCAAGCGGGCCTCCAGGGAGGAGATCACCTCGCTCTTGGTCAATCTTCCGGTTTTTGTCCGTCACGGCGCGGAACAGGCGTGGCCCGGCTGGCTGAAGCGCAAAAGCTATTTCCCGGACGGCCTCCTCCTTTTTCAGCTGTATCAGGAAGCCCTTGGCGGCTCGCCCGCCGAACCGGCGGAACGGCCCGAGTCCTCCGCTCCCCCCAGAAGCGCCAAGCCCAGGACCGGCAAACCCCGGCCGCCCCGCTCGGAAAGCCGCACCCCGGCGTTTTCCGGCAAGAAGGGCGGGATCTTCGGCCTCAAATAGGCGGGCACCTGCCTTCGCACTTGTTTTTTTAGCCACGAAATCCACGAAAGAACACGAAATTTGTTGATATTTTTAGTGGGGTTCGTGGCCGATCTCTAGAGACAATTATCGTGAAAGCCATGCATCATCATCAGCCCCCCGACATCACCGAACTCCAGGCATTGCCCCTGGCCGAACTCATGCGGCAGGCCCTGGCAACCAAGCTTGCCCGGCGGGGGAGATCCTTTTCCCTGTGCAGCATCATCAATGCCAAATCCGGCCGTTGCAGCGAGGATTGCCACTTTTGCGCGCAATCCGGCCATTACCAGACCGAGGCCCCGGTCTATCCCCTGCTGGATAAAGCCCAGATCCTGGCCGCCGCCCGTGAGGCCCAAAAAAACGGGGCGAGCCGTTTTTCCCTGGTGACCAGCGGCAGAGGGTTGGCAAGCGCTGATCTGCCCCGGGTGCTCGATATCATCCGCGCCATCCGTAAAGAGGTGGGGATCAAGATCTGTGCCTCCCTTGGCATCCTGGGTGAGGCCGAGCTCCGCCAGCTGAAAGAAGCGGGTGTCTCCCGCTACCACCATAACCTGGAATCCTCCCGGGAATTTTTCCCGCGGATCTGCACCAGCCACAGCTTTGCGGACCGGGTCGCCACCATCAAGGCAGCCCAGGCGGTCGGGCTCTCGGTGTGCAGCGGCGGCATCTTCGGCCTGGGGGAATCCGAGGCGGATCGGTTGTCCATGGCCATGAGCCTGGTCGAATACGGGATTGACTCGGTGCCGCTCAATATCCTCATCCCCTTGGCCGGCACGCCCTGCGCCGGGCTTGCCCCTTTGCCCATCGCGGAGATCCTCCGCTCTATCGCCCTCTACCGTTTGATCCTGCCCCAGGCAGCCATCCGATTGGCTGCAGGCCGCGAATCCGCCCTGGCCGATTTTTTAAGCTCCGCCTTCATGGCCGGCGCCGACGGCATGATGATCGGCGGCTATCTCACCCAGCGTGGCCGCGCCCCGGAGGCAGACCGCCAATTTGCCGAAGAGATCAAGCAATTATGGTCGATCTGAAGAACTGGCTGAACCAGCAGCGGGAAAAGGGCGGGCTTAGGAGCCTGCGCCCGGTGATCCGCCGGGGCAGAGGGCGGCTCACCCTGGCCGGCGACGATGCTCGGGAGCTGCTCGATTTTTCCTCCAATGACTACCTGGGCCTGGCCGAACATCCGGCCCTCATCGCCGCGGCCCAGGAGGGTCTGCGCCGGTTTGGCGCCGGTTCCGGCGCGGCCCGCTTGATGAGCGGCGATCTCGCGGTGCACCATGAACTGGAGGAAGCAGTGGCCCTCCTCAAGGGCAAGGAGGCAGCGCTCAGCTTCGGCTCCGGCTACATGGCCAACACCGGCATCATCCCCGCCCTGGTGGGCCGCCACGACCTCGTCTTCAGCGACCGGCTGAACCATGCCAGCATCCACGACGGCTGCCGCCTTTCCGGCGCCCGCCTGGTGCGTTTCCGGCACAACGACCTCAACCATCTCGAAGAGCTGCTCAAGGAAAAACGGGGCACCGGTACAGCCCTGATCGTGGTGGAGTCCATCTACAGCATGGACGGCGACCGCTGCCCGTTGCCGGAACTGGTGGAGATCAAGGAGCGGTTCGGCTGCCTGCTGATGGTGGACGAGGCCCATGCCACCGGGGTTTTTGGCGCAAACGGCGGCGGGGTTATCGAAGAGGACGGGGTGGGCGGCAGGGTGGATTTGGCCATGGGCACCTTCGGAAAGGCCCTTGGCAGCTATGGTGCCTATGTGGCGGGAAGCAGGGAGATGATCGAGTATCTGCTCAACAGGGCCAGGAGCTTCATCTTTTCCACTGCCTTGCCGCCCGCGGTTGCCGCAGCCTCCCTGGCCGCGGTGCACCTCATCCGGCAGGAGCCGAATCTGCGCCGCGAACTGCGGGAAAAGGTCGGTTATTTCAAGGGATTGTTACGCAGCGGGGGATACGGCGCGGACCTTGGCCCCTCGCAGATCATCCCCATTTGGGTCGGGGAAAGCGGCGCGGCGCTGAACAAGGCCGAGTTGCTCCGTAAGCAGGGGGTCTTTGCCACGGCCGTCCGGCCGCCTACCGTGCCGGATGGCACAGCCCGGCTCAGGTTTTCCGTTACCCGCCATCACAGCACGACGGATCTTGCCCAGGCGGCCGAGGCGCTGCTGGAGATCATGGACTAACGGTTATTTCCGGGACTGGGGAGGGGGAAGCGAAAAAGAGGGGAAAAAAATATCCGGGCTGGGGAAAACCCAGCCCGGATATGGAACAGCAGCTTACTTTGCTTCAGGAGCAGCTTCAGGAGCAGCGGCTTCGGGAGCTGCAGCCTCGGGAGCAGCAGCCTCGGGAGCAACAGCCTCGGGAGCCGGGGCCATCGGAGCGGCAGGCTCCATAGCGGGAGCAGTCTGCTCGACCGGCGGAACTACTGCGGCTTCTTCACTTTTCTTGCAGGCGATCATGCCGGTGGCAAGGAGCAGCATCAGGGCAACAGCAACGGTTGTTTTGATTGACTTCATGGCTCTCTTCCTCTCTTTGTGTTTTGATAATTGCGACAATGCGCATTACGCTTGGTAGTGATCACGCCTGGATCACCCAGCCAACTCTTCCCTCGGTCAGGGGGTGACAAATGTAACTTTTATACATCCGCTCCACGCCAGAGTAAAGGGAAAATATACATACCCCAAGAAAAAAACTCTCTTCCCCGCTTATGCTTGGCAAAAAGGACAGAAAAAAGTGGCCCGGCCGCCTAACACAGAGCGCACAACCGGCCGGCCGCAACGGGGACAGGGCTGCCCCTGCCGTCCGTACACCGCAAGCTCCAGCTGAAAATAGCCGGCCTCGCCGCTGGCGTTCTCGTAATCGGAGATAGTGGAGCCTCCCATGGCAATGGC
>DASWIU010000270.1:0-4623 GCA_036397515.1 Desulfurivibrionaceae bacterium
GCCGCCATTGCCAATATCCTGGCGGAGGAAATCGTCCGCACCGGGGAGCTTTTTCCAAAAACCTGGTGGTATGTCAACGATGATCTCTGGGTGTTTTACAAGCATCTGCTCCTGATCCCCTGGGTCATGGCCGGGGAAAACAGCTTCTTTGCCCATGGCGTTTCCGTTGCCATCGTGGTCGTGATCACCATGGCGGTGCTGGCCTTGCTCCTCAGGGCGCTGGGGCTCTCTAAAGCAGCGGCCCTGATGGGCTGCGTCGTCATCGGCCTGGGGTATTCCCCCCTGTATCTGCGGGAGGTTTACGGCGAGGCCGCCTACACCTGGTACTTCGCCTTTATCATCTCCTTCCTGCTGCTTTGGTTTCGCGCCAATCGGCCGGATTCCGAAAAGTGGGCGAGACGGTCCCTGTTGGGTCTCCTGCTCATCCTGGTTTATCTCGTGGTGCTCGAAAACCCGATACGTTTCATGATCTACTACATCGTGCCGTTTTTCGGCGCTTTTGCGCTGCTGCTCTATGCGGAGCGGGAGGCGTTGCCCGGGGGCGAAAAAGGCGATTGGCGGGCGGCGCTTTTGCCTCGGATTGTTCCCGCGGCCGCCATTATCGGGGTGCTGTTGCTGGGGGTCTTCTGCTACAGGCGGTTGCTGGTCGGGCTACTCCATGCCGAAGGCGCCAACCATGCCCTGCTGGTCCCGCTCCAGGAGCTGCCTTTTCATGCGGCCTATTCGGTGCTGGGGTTGTTGAGCTTTATCGGCGCGGAGTGGCAGGACAAGGTGGAGCTGGCCTCCGTGGAAGGGGTGTTTTCCCTGCTGAGGCTGGGGTTCTACCCCCTGGCCCTGATCCTTCCCGCCTACTATGCCAAGAAGAATTTCTCCCGCCTGGACCAGGGGCAAAGATTTTTTATCGCCCTCTCCTACCTCGGCTTTGCCCTGATCTTCGGTTTGTATGCGGTGAGTACCCTGCACGATAATGCCTATGCCGCCCGCAACAACATCCGCTACATCATCCCCTATTTGATGATGGTTCTGGTCTGCCCGGTGGTGGTGTGGCGCTTTTTCCCCCAGGTTGCCAAGGCGGTGCTGGTCGTGGCCTTTTTGCTGGCAACTGCCTCCACCTGGAACAACATCTCCCCCGAGGGCTGGCAGGAGACGGCCCAAACCCGGACCGATCTGCTCGCCGCTCTCAAGAGCCGCGGGCTGGCCTCCGGGTATGCCCCGTACTGGGACTCGCACGTCTACACCGTGCTGAGCAAGGGCGAGGTGAGCATCCGCCCCGTTGACATCGACACGCGCGGGATCGGCCTGTGTCTGTGGCTCTCAAGCGACCGGTGGTACGAAAAGGGCTATGCCGACGGCAAGGTTTTCTTCCTGGTGCCCAAAGAGAGGCTTGATGATTGGGAGGACGGGAGTGAAACCCTTTCCCTGCCCCGGCCTGCCGACACCTTTACGCAGGGAAACTACACGGTAGTTGTCTTTGCCGAGAACCCCCTGCCCGGGATCGCGGAAAAAGGGCGCGCCTGCAGAGAGGGCGAGGGCGAAGGCGAGGGCGAATGACCGTGTTTTTTGTTGAAAGAACAGCAGCCGTCAACGACAAAGGGGGAAACCCGTGCCCAGTCCGGTAAAGATCAGCGTGGTATCCCCGGTCTATGGCTGCAGGGAGTGTTTGGGCGCCCTCTGCGAAAGGGTTGCGGCAACGCTTGCCCCCATCACCGACGACTTTGAGATCATTCTGGTCAACGACGCCTGCCCCCAGGGTTCCTGGGAGCACATCCAGATGCTTGCCCTCCGGGAGCCCAGGGTCAAGGGGATCAACCTTTCGCGCAATTTCGGTCAGCACTACGCCATTACCGCCGGGCTCGACCATGCCCAGGGCGACTGGGTGGTGGTGATGGACTGCGACCTGCAGGACAAACCCGAGGAGATCGGTAAGCTCTATGCCAAGGCAATGGAGGGCTACGACATCGTTTTCGGCCAGAGGGTGGAGCGGCAGGACAGCTTTTTCAAGAAGCTCGCCTCCCGGCTGTTTTACCGGGTGCTGGAGTATTTCACCGACACGGAGCACGACAAGACCATTGCCAATTTCGGCATCTTTTCGCACCAGGTGATCGAAACCGTCAACCGCTTTCGGGAACAGAACCGCTCCTTTCCCCTGTTTGTCAAGATCGCCGGCTTCAAGAGAACCCAGATTCCGGTGGAGCACGATGACCGGTTGTACGGCAGGTCTTCCTACAACCTTGCCAAGCTGGTCAATCTGGCCATCGACTCCATCGTGGCCCACTCCAACAAGCCGCTCAGGCTCTTCATCCAGTTCGGTTTCTTCATTGCCCTGGGCAGCATGGGGTACGCCCTCTGGCTGGTTTTAAGCTATTTTCTCTACGGCGATATCGCCGAGGGGTGGACCAGCCTGATGGTCTCGATGTTTTTCATGTTCGGCCTTCTTTTCGGTATCCTGGGGATTTTGGGATTGTACATCGGCAAGATCTTTGACGAGGTCAAGGGCAGGCCGCTCTACATCATCCAGGAAACCGTCAATCTCGAGTCCAGGCCATGAAAAAGATCGCCATTCTCCAGTCCAACTATATCCCCTGGAAGGGGTATTTTGACATCATCGGCAGCGTTGACGAGTTCGTGCTCTACGACGACATGCAGTACACCAAGAACGACTGGCGCAACCGCAACAAGATCAAGACCAGAAACGGCCTGGAGTGGATCACCATCCCCGTGCGGGTGGAATCGCTGGCCCAGACGATCCTGGAGACCAAGATCGCCAATCCGGCCTGGCACAAGCAGCACTGGAAGATGCTCGCCCAGAACTACGCCAAGGCCGCCCATTTCAAGGAGTACAAGGATGTTTTCGAGGAGCTGTACCTGGGCGCCACCGAGACCTGGCTCAGCGAGATAAACCGAAAATTCATCCTGGCCGTCAACGGGCTGCTGGGGATTACCACCACCATTCGCTGCTCCAGCGAATTCACCCTGGCGCCGGGCAAGAGCGAGCGGCTTTTGGAACTATGTAAGACCCTGGGCGCGACCACCTACCTGAGCGGCCCCGCAGCCAAGGATTATCTCGATGCCTCGATCTTCGCGGCGGCGGGGATCGCGGTCGAATGGATGGACTACGGCGGCTACCCGGAATACACCCAGCTCTTCCCGCCCTTTGCGCACGGGGTGAGCATTGTGGATCTGCTGTTCAACGAGGGCGCCAATGCCCCGAAATTCATGAAAGGCGCACAACGATGATCCCCTTCAATAAGCCCCCGCACACGGGCAACGAAGAGCAGTATGTTCTTGCGGCGATGAAGAGCCCGCAAATCTCCGGCGACGGAGAGTTCGGCAAGCGCTGCCAGCGCTGGTTCGAGGCGCAGCTCGGCTGCCGCAAGGCCCTGCTCACCCCCTCCTGCACCCATGCCCTGGAGATGGCCGCGATCCTCATCGGCATCGAGCCCGGGGATGAGGTGATCATGCCCAGCTATACCTTTGTCAGCACGGCCAACGCCTTTGCCCTGCGCGGGGCCCGCATCGTTTTCGTGGACATCCGCCCGGACACCATGAACATCGACGAGACCCGGATCGAGGCGGCAATCACCCCGCAGACCAAGGCCATTGTCCCGGTCCATTATGCCGGAGTGGGCTGCGAGATGGACGAGATCATGCTCCTGGCCGAAAAATATGGTCTTTTTGTCATCGAGGATGCGGCCCAGGGCATGATGAGCCGCTACAAGGGCAGGTTGTTGGGGACCATCGGCCATCTCGGCGCCTACAGCTTCCATGAAACCAAGAACTACACCAGCGGCGGCGAGGGCGGTCTGCTGATCATCAATGACAGCCGCTTTACCGAGCGGGCCGAGATCATCCGCGAGAAAGGCACCAACCGCAGCCAGTTCTTCCGCGGCATGGTGGACAAATACAGCTGGGTGGACATCGGCAGCAGCTACCTGCCCTCCGAGCTCCAGTCCGCCTATCTCTGGGGTCAGTTGGAGATGGCCGAAGCCATTAACGCCGATCGGCTCGCCAGCTGGCTCGCCTACCGCGATAAACTTAGCCCCCTGGCCGCCGCAGGGGTCATCGAGCTGCCGGTGATTTCTCAAACCTGCCAACACAATGCCCACATGTTCTATGTCAAGGTCAAGGATCTGGAGGAGCGCACCGAGCTTCTGGCGCAATGCAAGCAGGACGACATCGGGGCGGTGTTCCATTACGTGCCGCTGCACAGCGCCCCGGCCGGCCTGAAATACGGGCGTTTTTCCGGCCGGGATATCCATACCACCAGCCAGAGCGAACGGCTCATCCGGCTGCCTCTCTATTATGGCATTACCGGGGCAGAAATCGACACGGTCTGCGGGAAGATCGCGGAATGGAGCGGGAAAAACTGATGGCGCATCTTTATATCTTCGGCACGATACTTTTCACGGTTTACGGCCAGTTGGTCATCAAGTGGCGGATCCCGTTTCACGGCAGCCTGCCCGGCGAGACGCTGCCCAAGCTGATCTTTCTGCTCAAGCTCTTTTTCGACCCCTTCATCATGAGCGGCTTTGTCGCGGCCTTTCTCGCCTCGCTCTGCTGGATGGCGGCCATGACCGCCTTTGAGCTCAGCTACGCCTACCCCTTCATGGGCCTCAACTTTGT
>DASWIU010000271.1:0-4084 GCA_036397515.1 Desulfurivibrionaceae bacterium
GGCCTTGCGGGCCGTGGAGACCCTCGATTTCATGACCGCCCGCTGGGCGCATCTTCCCTATGATTTTCTCGACCATGTCTCCCGGCGGATCGTCAACGAGGTGCGCGGCATCTCCCGGGTGGTCTACGATGTGACCGGCAAGCCGCCGGGAACCATCGAATGGGAGTAACTGTCCAGCAGCACCGCATCTGCTTTGTCATCGGCCTGCTCGTGTGCACCAGCACACTTCGCAGACCTCTTCCTAGCATCTGCACCACTGCTGAACAGTTCCTCCCGTGGGTGTTTCGCCCAATTCCGACTCAAACTGGAGAGTTATGAATGGGAATAGCCCTGGTTGCCGCTTTGCCACAGTGGTTTTTGTGTGATACCATGAGCGGCAAGATAATTTTTTGAAGGAACCAGATTGTTGCCGACTAATCTCTAAGAGTAAAGGGGTTGCCGTGAAGAGTGGACAGAAAGAAATGCGGGATCTGGAGTTGGCCAACCGGCTCCTGGACAGTTTTTCCCGGATTTCCGGGGTGATCAACACCCGGCACCTTGATTACTCTGCCCGTCTGGGCCGGATTCTTGAGGTTATCCTCGAGTATCTCCGGGTGGAGCAGGGCTCCCTCATGGTGCTGGAGCGGAAGAAATATCTGGTGGTCCGGGCGGCAAGCCGGCCCGAGATCCTCGGTCATGAACAGACCATTGACGATGAACGCTCCGTGGCCTCCTGGGTGGCAAGGCACCAGGAACCCCTCTTTATCAAGGATATCTGCAAGGACAAACGCTTTGGCGGCCAAAGCCGGAGCAACTACCGGCGCAATTCACTGTTGTCCATGCCGATCCTCCATAAGGGCAAGGTGCTGGGCGTCATCAATGTGACGGACAAGATCGGGGATCGGGATCTGCTCAAGGAGGACATCACCCGTCTTTTCGACTTCAGCAGCGTCATCCTCTCCCTGCTGGTCCAGGAAAACCTGCAGCAGGATCTCCGCCGGCAGCAGCGCATTCTGCAGGAGCGCAATCAGGAGCTGCGGCATCAGGAGACCTTGCGCGCCGAACTGAGCCGCATGCTGATCCATGACCTCAAGGGGCCGCTTTCCGAGGTGGTGGCCAATCTCGACATCCTCTCCTACACCGTTTCCGAGGAAAACCGGGAATTTCTGGAATCGGCCCAGATGGGCTGCGACCGGGCGGTGCGCATGGTCTCCAACCTGGTGAGCATCGGCAAGATTGAAGACGGCAAGCTCGCGCCCATCAAAGAGGTGGTCGAGCCCGGCCCCATGCTGGCCGAATGCCTGAGCAGCATCAAGGGCATGGCCAGGATCAAGGCGGTGGAGCTGATCCTGGAGGTGGAGCCGGAGCTGCCGCGGATTGCCCTGGACCGGATCCTCATCCTGCGGGTGCTGCAGAACCTGCTCACCAATGCCCTGGGTTATTGCGCGAGCAACACCACGATCCGCTTTGGCTGTCGGCAGGTCCCCGGCAAGAAAAAGTTGGAATTTTACGTGCAGGATCAAGGCCCCGGAATCCCCGCGGCCAAGCACCGCACCATTTTTGAAAAATACGCCAGAATCTCCGACAAGCAGGATGCCCTGATCGGCACCGGCCTGGGCCTCTATTTCTGCCGTCTGGCCGTGGAGATTCACCGGGGCAGGATCGGCGTGGAGAGCGAACCGGGGCAAGGTTCCCGTTTTTATTTCAGCTTGCCCCTGTAATACAAACGCTGACAATTTTCAGTAAAGGAAAGAAACACCGGATGAAGCTCAAAGCCCCCAAAGACATGGTTTTTCTGGTCGTGGATGATATCGACAACATGCGCCGCTCCATCAAGGCCATGTTGAAGCTGGTCCAGTTCGGCAAGGAATTTTACGAGGCAGCCAATGGGAGGGATGCCTGGAAGCTTCTCCAGGATGAGAACATCGCCATCGATTTTATTATCTGTGATTACAACATGCCCTATATGTCGGGAACCGAGTTGCTGGGGTTGATCCGGGCCACCAAGAAGCTGCGCGATGTTCCCTTCCTCATGGTCACGGCGGAAGCCAACATGGACATTGTTGCCGAAGCGGCCGAGCAGGATGTTGACGCATACATGACCAAGCCTTTTGTCACCGCGACCCTGGAGCAAAAGGTCATGGAGCTTCTGGGCCAGCTCAACAACCCTTCTCCCTTCAACCAGCTGCTGTTGCAGGCGCGCACCCTTGATGAAAAGGGCGACCTGGACGGCGCCATTGCCGCGGCCACGGAGGCGGCCAAGCTCAATGATCGCTCTTCCAAGCCCTACCGGGAGCTGGGCAGGCTCTTCGGCAAAAAGGGCGACCTGAAAAAAGCCCAGCTCTGCTTTGAAAAGGCGGTGGAGATCAACCGGCTGGATGTCAGTTCCTACCATGCCCTGGGCCAGATCTATTTCCGGCAGGGCAAGATGGATATGGCCCTGGAAAACTTCAACCGGGCCATGGAGATCAGCCCCAGGCACGCGGACCGGGCCATGAATTTCGCCAAGCTGCTCATCAAGAAAAAAATGATGCCCGAGGCGGAAAAAGTCCTGCGGCTGGTGTTGAAAACCAAGAGCAACGACATCGATTTCAAGGAAGATATTGCCGATACCTGCAGTGGCTGCGGCCTGGGGGAGCTGGCGGTTAAATCCTACCGCGAGGTGCTGAAGGCGGACCCGGAACGCATCTATCTGAACAAAAAAATCGGCATGGCGCTCTATGCCGCGGGCGATAGCAATGAAGCGGTCAAGATGCTGGAAAAGGCGGCGGAGAAGGCCTCCGATGATCTTGAACTTTTCCTGGCCCTGGGCAAAGCCTATTTTTCCATGAAACAGCTGATCCGGGCCGACCAGTGGGTCTCGAAGGTGCTCCGTCTTGATCCCGGCCACAAGGAGGCCCGCGCCATCCTGGACAAGTGTCTGTAGGCCCAGGCCTAACGTTTTCCGACCAAGAGCAGGCTAATTCATCCATGGCAGCCGAATTCACTTTTCTCCTCGCTCTCCAGGCCATGAACTCCCAAGGGCAGAATATCCTGGGAGAAAACTGGGCGGATTTTCTTTTGGACCTGCGCCAAGCCCTTGCCGTAAAGGGGCAGGAAGATCCTGCCGGCACGGAGACCCTGCTGCTTTTCCATTTCCCGCAGCCGGATACCGCCTGTGTTACGCTGCTGGAAAGCCTGACCCGGCTGAAAAAGGTGTATGAGTGGAAGGAAAATGTCGGCCCCCTGCCCCTGCACCTCGTGCTGCACCTTGAAAAAGAAGGAGACCCGCCTGGCCCCTTGCATGACGCGGCAGCGAGCTTCTGGGATATTCTCCAGCACGAGCGGCTCTATGCAACCCCCCCCTTGCAGCAGCAATGGCCGGAAAATCCGGCCGGGGAAAATGGTTTGTCCCACACCTTTGCCGAGGCCGGCAACGGCTTGTATCTTCTCTCCTTGTCCATTCCGGAAATGCCGCGCATCGAGCTTTTTCCCCACCGCGCCCTTCCCCTTGCCGGACCGCTTGCCCCCTGTTTTTACTGCGGGATGACCACCCACAATCCGGCGGACTGCCCTGGAAAAATGTTGACCATGGCCGACCAGGGGATTTCCCTGGCCGGCTATCTGCCCCTTGAGACCTTGAGCGAACTCTTCGGCCAAGCCATGGCCGTTCAGGAGAAACTGGCCCACCTGCTGGCGGCGGGGCTGACCGTGTCCCAGATCCGCCAGAACCCCCTCCTCCAGGTGTATCTTGCCTATTTTGACCTGAACCTGATCTGTCAGCCCAGATTTTTGTGGAACATCGCCTTTAACAGCAATGCCAAATGGGAGGAGTTGACCAAGCCGGACCCGGTCTCGGTGGACAGCCACAGCCTGCATCTTGGCCTTGATTGCCTGCGGGTGGGCCAATATGCCCAGGCCGAGGATCTCTTTGTCGAGGAAAGCAGGCGGCCGAAGGGCAAGCAGTTTTATGCCACCATCGGCCGTGCCTTTGTCGCCCTGGAGCTGGAGCGGGACAACGATCTGGAACATTTTCTGGAACATGCCGCCGGCATCGCGACCTCCGACAAGGAAAAGATCTATATCTCCCTGTTGCAGTCCAGGTATTACGGCCTCCGCGATGATC
>DASWIU010000272.1:0-3195 GCA_036397515.1 Desulfurivibrionaceae bacterium
TGGGTATGGTCGATGAACCTCTGCGGCAGAAAGGCATGCACCAGGGTTTCGATGGAGGGATTGGGCGAACCGGCGTCCAGGAGGTGGGTGCGGAACTGGTTGACCATCTCGGCATCGCTCAAGTCCCCCACCTGCCGCAGCTTGCGGAGATAGGCCAGGTCAAGGCCGGGAAAGCCCCGAGGCGCGATAACCCCCAGATCCCAGCCGCTGCCCTTGATATAGAGGATCTCCTGCTCTTCCCCCACCAGATTGGTGATGGTGCACTTCACCGAGGTGTTGCCGCCGCCGTGCAAAACAAGATCATCTTCCGCGCCGAGAAGCCGGGAGGTATAGACCCTGAGTCCGAGTTCCGGCGGGCACTGGGGATAGGCCCCGACAAAGGCCTGGGCCTCTTTTTCATCGTAACGGTTCTTCACGGTAACAACCTCTCTTAAAAAGATATGACCACGTGCCCGGGAAAGCACTCAAGGGTTTAATTATTTAATAAAATCTTTACGTCACAAAACAGCCTAAAAAGTTGACTTTTCTATGTTTTTTCCTTGACACCCCCCCCAGATGGATTACACAGAAAAGTGGCTGTTTATCATACAACAGTTATTGTGGATCGTGCACCTTTCCTTTTGCTGTAAGGAGTCTTTTGACGGTATGGCTGTATATCAGGGTGAAGATACAGTCCAGCTCATCAAGGACGCCGTGGACATCGCCGAGATCATCGGCGAACACGTCTCCCTCAAGCGTGCAGGCACCAATCTCAAGGGGCTCTGCCCCTTCCATTCCGAAAAAACACCCTCCTTCACCGTCAACCCCGATCGCAAAACATACCACTGCTTTGGCTGCGGTGAGGGCGGGGATGCCATCAGCTTCATGATGAATTTCCACCGCCTGAGCTTTGCCGAGGCGCTGAAGGAACTGGCCCGCAAATACCAGATCATTCTGCCGGAGAAGCCGCTCAACCCGCAGGAGCTGGAAAAGGCCCAGAAGCGGGAGGCGCTGCAGAATGCCAACGAAAAGGCGGCCGAGCTCTTCCACCAGCTCCTGCTCTCCGATCCGGGCGCGCAAAAGGCCCGCGAGTATCTTGGCAAACGGGGCATCCCCGAGGAAATCACCAAGGAATTCCGCCTGGGCTTTGCCCCGGACAGCTGGAATTTTCTCGTCAACGCGCTGCCCAAACAGAAGATCGCCGCCGAGGCGGCCAAGGAGGCCGGCCTGATCGTGGCCCGGGATAACGGCGGCTTTTATGACCGCTTCCGCAACCGGGTCATGTTCCCCATCGTCGGTCTGACCGGCAGGGTCGTCGCCTTTGGCGGCCGAATTCTCGACGACGGCCAGCCCAAGTACATGAACTCCCCGGAATCCCCGGTCTTTGACAAAAGCCGGACCCTGTTCGGCCTCTACCAGAACCGGGAGCACATCCGCCAGGCGAAGAACTGCCTGGTGGTGGAAGGCAACTTCGACCTGCTCTCCCTGGTCGTGCACGGGGTGCGCAATGTGGTCGCCCCCCTGGGCACCGCCCTGACCCAGGCCCATGTCCGCTCCCTCAAGGGCTACACCGACGAGGTGATCCTTCTTTTTGACGGCGATCAGGCAGGACTCAAGGCGGCCATGCGCTCGGTCCCTCTTTTTTTGAGCGAACAGGTCACGGCCAGAATCGCCGTGCTGCCCGAAGCCCATGATCCGGACACCTTTGTCCGGGAGTTTGGCCCGGACGGCTTACGCAAACATCTGGAAAGCGCCATGCCGCTGCCGGAGTTTGTTTTTGACAAGCTCGTGGCCCAATACGGCTCAAGCGTGGCCGGCAAGACCAAGATCGTGGCCGAGCTGCGGGAGTTGATCAAGGCCATTGGCGATCAACATCTCCAGCGCACCCTCTTTGTCTCCCATTTCGCCAAAAAACTCGGCCTTACTCCGCAGCAGCTTATGGAAGGGGTCGTCCCCGCCGCCGGCAGCCAGCCGCCAAAACCCACGGCCTCGCAGCAGGGTAAGGGCGAGGCCCAGCTCCCCATGAAGCAGCGGCAGCTGCTCGAATTCCTGCTGGCCTATCCCGAGTATCTGCCCGCCTTCCTGGAAGCGGGCCTCGAAGAGATCATCATGAACCAGTTCGGCCTGGCCATTCTCGATCTGCTCAAAAAGCAGCCGAACCTCTCCGGCGGACCGGAACAGCTCCTGGAGTTTGCCACCGGCCAGGAGCGATCTTTTATTTCCAAAATGCTCATCTCCACGCCCTCGCATTCCGAAGAGATGCGAGAACAGATTGCCCAGGGAATGCTCAGCTGGCTTACATCAACCAGCCTGAAGGCAAAACGGGAACGGCTCATGCAGCAAATTCGCGAGGCGCAGCAGACCCAGAATGAACAGCTCCTGACCGAGCTGATAACCCAAAAAATACAGATGGACGAGGCGCTGCATTCTTAGAACCGGAAGTTCGATCGACAGCTTTTGTTAAGTTAAAGAGGTGGGGCGAATTAACTTAGGGGGGTAAAAAGCATGGCGAGGCAGGAAAAAGGATCCAAACAACCACAAATAACCGCGGCCAAGGAAATGGCCAGCGTCCTGCTGGCCGAGGATGCTTTGCTGGAAAGCGGGGGGGAAGAGGAAAACAGCTGGTCGGTGGAACGGCCGAATAATCTGACCGCCATTTTTGATCTGGATCTGGACAGCGAGGGCGATCTGGAGGAAAGCTTGCATCCGGTCGGTCAGGAGGATGACAACCACGGCGGCGGGTTGATCACCAAGACCCGCGATCTCTCCGGAAACCAGCTGGACCCGGTCAAGGCGTATCTTCAGGAAATGGGCTCGGTGGGCCTGCTCTCCTCGGACGAGGAAACCGAGATCGCCAAGAAGATCGAAGACGGGGAAAAACTCATCCAGGACACCCTCCTGACCACACCGCTGGCCGTGGAATACCTGCGCGAGGTGGCGGACAAGATGCTCGCGGGCAAACGGACCATCGCCGATATCCTCCGTGGCCTGGATGAAGCAGAGACCCAGGTCAATGAAGAAAAAAAGGAGCGCTTCCTCTGGCAGATCGGCGAAGCGCACCGGCTCAACGAGGAGCTCTCGGCCTTCCGGCTCGACCTGCTCGATCCGGCCGTCACCAAGGCGGAAGCCCAGAAAATCAAAATCCGGGTCAAGCGCAACACCAAGGCGATCGCCAAACTTTTTGAGCACGATCGCATCAGCGCCAAGCATCTCTCC
>DASWIU010000273.1:0-1804 GCA_036397515.1 Desulfurivibrionaceae bacterium
CGGAAAAAGACGCGGGAACTGTTTGAGGGCGAAGCCCGAGTTTTTCCGCGTCCCGCCCTCGGCGAGAAGTAAGGGCAGCCCGCAGGGCCAGGACTGGTTGGGGTGCCTTTTTCTTGTTTCTTCTTTTGGGCACGCAAAAGAAGAAACAATGAACCGCAGAAAGGGTCTTCCCTTTTCCCTGCCCGGAGTTCTCGGATAGCCCTATTTTTTCTTGGTTCGGATGGCCACGGAATTGGCATGGGCGGTGAGGCCTTCAAGCCGGGCGAGCAGTTGGATATGCTCGCTGTCCGCCCGCAGGGCTTCCTCGGAATAGGCGATCAGGCTCGATTTCTTGATGAAGGTCTCCACCCCCAGGGCCGAGGAAAAGCGGGCCGTGCCCATGGTCGGCAGCACATGGTTGGGGCCGGCCAGGTAATCTCCGGCCGATTCCGGGGTGTGGCGGCCGAGGAAGATCGCCCCGGCATGGCGGACGCGGGTCAGCCAGAGAAAGGGCTCGCTCACCATCAGTTCCAGATGTTCGGCGGCAATCCGGTTGGCCAGAAGGATCGCTTCCTCCAGATCCTTGGCCACCAAAATCACCCCGCGTTCGCTCAAGGATTTTTTGGCGATCTCGGCTCGGGACAGCTTGGCCAGCTGCTTTTTCAGCTCCACCACGATCTGGCCGGCCAGCTTTTCGCTGGTGGTGATGCACATGGCCAGGGCCTGGGGGTCGTGCTCGGCCTGGGCCAGCATGTCGGCCGCGATGTAGGAGGGCTCTCCGGTTTCATCGGCGATGATCAGCACCTCGCTGGGCCCGGCGATCATATCGATCCGCACTCTCCCTGCAACCTGGCGCTTGGCCTCGGTCACATACTGGTTGCCCGGGCCGACGATCACATCCACCGGGGCGATGGTCTGGGTGCCGTAGGCCAGGGCCGCGATGGCCCAGGCGCTGCCCGCCTTGTAAATCTCGGTGATCCCGATCTCCTGGGCCGCCACCAGCAGGGCCGGGTTGACCTTGCCGTTTGCGTCGGGCGGGGTCATCATCACCCGCCGCTCCACCCCGGCGATGGCCGCGGGGATGCCGTTCATCAGCACCGAGGAGACCAGGGGGGTCTTGCCGCCTTGGCCGCCCGGCACATACAGGCCGGCCGAATCCACCGGATGCACGAGCCGGCCGGTGATGGCGCCGTCTTCCCGGGTCACCATCCAGGACTGTTCCTTTTCCCGCTCATGGAAGGTGTAGATGCGCTCGATGGCGAGTTCCAGGGTGTCGAGAAAATCATCATCCACCGCGGTCATGGCCTCGTGCAGCTCCTCGTCGCTTACCTGGAGCTGGGCTGCGCTCATGGTCGGCGCATCGAACTTGCGGATGTATTCCACCAGAGCCTCGTCGCCGCGCTGGCGGATGTCGGCGAGGATGTCGGTCACGGCCTGCCGGCAACCGCTGTCGGCCAGCTGAAAACGGTCGCGCAATCCGGCCAGGATCTCTGTGCCTTTGGCGGAGGTGGTGGTAACGGGGGTGATGATCATGGTTTGCCTCTATTGTTCAGCAACAGGCGGAAGAGCGCATTGGGGTGCAGCCTGCGGCTTTATGTCGTGGGTTTTTTATTTGAATTCGTCATTCCGGCGGAGGCCGGAATCCAGGCCCATGGTTTTCTGGACCCCGGCCTTCGCCGGGGTGACGGCCGTTGATATTTTTGAGTGTTTCGGGAAATCATGCTCAACCGGCTGATACATGAATTGTATTTCTCTCTATACCAGCGTTTACAGGGGAAGAAAAGCCCTCTTCGCGCAAGGCGCCAAGATTGTTGAAATCGCAAAA
>DASWIU010000274.1:0-9072 GCA_036397515.1 Desulfurivibrionaceae bacterium
GGTTCCGGGGAGAGGCCGATCCAGAAAACAAAGAGGAGCAAGGGGGCCAGGGTCACCATTTCCCGGAGATTCAGGTCAGAGATGCCGGTATGATCCGGATTCACCGGCCTTCCCCACACCACCCGCTGGAGCATGCGGAACATATAGGCGGCAGCCAACACCGCCCCCGGAATGGCGAAGGCCGAGACGATCTTATTGTTTGTAAAGCTGCCGACCAGGATCATGAACTCGCCGACAAAACTGTTGGTTCCGGGGAAGGCCAGGGAAGACAGCGAGAAAAACGCGAGAAAGCTGACATACACCGGCATGTATCTGCCGAGCCCTGCGGCGGCGTCGAGTTCCCGGCTGTGGGTGCGCTCATAGATCATCCCCACGCAGAAGAAAAGTGCGCCGGTGGTGATGCCGTGATTGATCATCTGCAGAATCGCCCCCTCCAACCCCTGCTGGTTCAGGACAAAAATACCCAGGGTGACGAAACCCATATGCCCGACGCTGGAGTAGGCGATGAGTTTTTTCATGTCCTGCTGGGCCAGGGCGGTGAAGCCTCCGTAGAGAATGCCGACCACCGAGAGCCAGAGGATATAGGGCACGAAGACCAGGGTGGCTTCCGGGGTTATGGGCAGGCAAAAGCGCAAGAAGCCATAGGTTCCCATCTTCAGCAGAATCGAGGCAAGGATGACGCTGCCGGCGGTGGGCGCCTCGACATGGGCGGCTGGCAGCCAGGTATGGAAGGGAAACATCGGCACCTTGATGGCAAAGGCCAGGAAAAAAGCGAGGAAAACCACGATCTGGAAGGTCGTGGAATAATCCTGCCCCATCAAGGCGGGGATGCTGAAGGTTCCCTGGTCCAGATAGAGGCCGATGATGGCCACCAGCAGCAGGACCGAGCCCGCCAGGGTGTAGAGGAAAAACTTGGTCGAGGCATATACCTTGCGGGGGCCGCCCCAGACCGCGATCAGCAGATACATGGGAATGAGCATCGCTTCCCACAACAGGTAAAAGAGAATGAAATCAAGGGCCATGAACACGCCGAGCATGGAGGTTTCCATAAGCAGCAGGCAGATCATGAATTCCTTGACCCGTTTGTCGATGTACCGCCAGGAGCCGAGAACGCACAGGGGCATGATCAGGGTGGTCAGCAAAACCAAAAGCAGGGAGATGCCGTCGATGCCCAGGGTATAGTTGATGTTCAGGGCGGAGATCCAGGAGGCGTGTTCGCCAAATTGATATTTGGCCGTAGTCGCGTCAAAATTCCAGTAGAGAGGCAGGGAGACCAGGGCGGTGACCACGGTCACCAGCATGGTCCAGTTCTTGGCCGCCGTATCCCCGGGAATACATAACAAAATCAGGGCGCCGACCAAGGGCAGAAAGATCAGGGCGCTCAGTATGGGAAACCCCATCGAATTCATTATCAAAAAGTCCATTCCCACTATCCTCGGTAATAAAAATTAGGAGCCGTAACGAAAAAAATTGTGCTTTGTGGCCCCTTTCTTTACGGCTCCTTGTGCCGTTTGCGCATACAGAAATCGCTGTTACAACAACTCAGGAAAATACGTATAAAACAAGGGCAACCGCGACCAGGGAGACCGCATAAAAAATGTTGTACTGCAGTTGGCCGCTCTGCGCCCGCCGGGCCAGGGAGCCGATGCCGCGCACCGTTTTCGCCACCCCGTCCACCACCCCGTCGATGGCATGCCAGTCAAACCAGGACCAGAACCGGGCCGTGGTCATGAGCGGGATCAGGCCGACGTAACGGTAGCCTTCGCTGACACAGCTGTCCGCCCACTGGATGGGCTTTTGGGCGAGCCAGAAAAAGCCGCGGCCGCCCATGCGATAAAACCAGTCCAGATCGATGCTGATCGTGGGCTCCGGCGCCAGCTTCTTGATGAGCAAGAAGAAGCCCACCGCGGTGAAGAGCAGGATCTGCAAGGTCTCGGAGAGATGGTAGGCGGTGTACGGGTGGTAGCCCGCGGCAACCTGCGGATACGGCAGCATCTGATAGAGATACGGGGTGTAGCTGCCGATCAGGATGCAGAGGAAGGCGGCAATAGCCATGCCCAGCTGCATGTTCCAGGGCGGATCAACCGCCTTGTCCCAGGTCTCCTGGCTGCAGTTGTTTTTGCCGAACCAGATGAAATAGGGCACCTTGAGTCCGGTGTGGAGAAAGGTTCCGGCCGAGGCCAGGGTCAGGAGGAAGGCGGCCCAGTAGTTGTGGACCTCAAAGCCCGAAGCCACGATCATCGCCTTGCTGACAAACCCGGAAAAAAGCGGGAAGGCGGAGATGGAAAGCCCCCCGATCATGGTGAAGACAAAGGCCATGGGCATCTTCTTGTACAACCCGCCCAGCTCGGAGAACTTGCTTTTGCCGGTCATGTGCAGCACCGAGCCGCAGCCCATGAACAACAGCCCCTTATAGAGGATATGGGCAAAGGCGTGGGCGCAGGTGCCGTTGATGGCAAGCTCGGTGCCGATGCCGACCCCGGCCACCATGTAGCCGACCTGGCTGATGATGTGGTAGGCAAGGAGACGCCGGGCATCGTTTTCAAGCACCGCGTAGACTACGCCGTAGAGGGCCATGCAGACGCCCAGCGGCACCAATATCTCCATGCCGGCAAAGGCCCGGGCCAGGGCGTAAACCGCGGTCTTGGTGGTAAAGGCGCACATGAAGACGGCGCCGGTCACGGTCGCTTCCCCGTAGGCGTCCGGCAGCCAGGCATGGAACGGCGGCACGGCGGCATTCAAAAGAAAGCCGATCATGATCAGGTAGGTGGAGAGGCTCGGGCTGCCCACGCCGATGGGACCGAAGGAGAGGTCGCCGCCGGTGGCCTGGTAGCGGAGGATAAGCCCGGCCAGCAGGGCCAGGCCGCCTGCGGTATGGACCAGCAGGTAGCGGTAGCCCACGGCCAGGGATTCAGGCCGCCTGCGGAACCAGACCAAAAAGACCGAGGCAAAGGCCATCAGCTCCCAGAAGAGAAAGAGCACCAGATAATCGCCGCAGAAGATGACCCCCAACGAGCCGGCCACATAGAGCCAGGCCGCGACATGCTGGAAATCCTCCTCCACATGCAGCCCGTAGATGGTGCCGATGATGCACATCAGGGTCATGATGTAGGCAAAGACCATGCTCAGGCCATCCACCCGGCCGAAGGTCAGGTACCAGTCGAGAAAGCGGACCACCCCGTAGGTGCCGTTCTGCCCCTGCATGGAGAGCACGGAGAGAAAGGCCAGGGTCGGGACAATGACCAGATAGGGCCGCTTCAGCCATTTCGGCAGAAAGGGCAGGATAAAGGCGCCAACAATAAGGATCAGGGCTGGGTGCAGCCAGAACTCATTTATCATAGTAATCCTCACGGGTCATAATGCCCAGGTGACCGTACCATTTGGAAACAATGATGATCACCACACAGGCGACAAAGCCGAAGACCGCCCAAAAACCCGGGATACGCTCAACCGCGGTATGGGCATGTTCCTTGGAGACAAAGAAAATGTCCCAGGCCACCAGAAGCGCCAGCCCGACAAAGGACAGGCGAATGACCAGCGGCAGCCGGTCACGCAGAAAATCAATCAGTTTCACTATCATCCCGTCACCGCCTTGACAAAGTTCATCATAAAATCAGGGTAGATGCCGATGACCACCGAGATGATCGCGGCAATCATGATCGGCACCACCATGGTCAGGGGCGCCTCCTTGATCCCTGCATAGACCTCGCCCTCCGGACGTTTGCCGAAAAAGGCCCGATAGGTCACCGGCGCGAAGTAGGCCACGTTCAGCAGGGTGGAAGCCAACAGCACCAGCAAGATCCCGATATAGTGGGACTCCATTTCCATGGTTCCGACCAAAAGCTTCCATTTGGTGACAAAACCGGCCACCGGCGGCGCGCCGATCATGCTGAGCGAGGCGATGGCGAAGGCGGCAAAGGTGAAGGGCATGGACCGGCCCAGGCCGCTCATCTCGGAGATGGTTTTCTTATGGGTCGCCACATAGATGGCGCCGGCGCAGAAAAAGAGGGTGATCTTGGCAAAGGCATGGTTGGCGATATGCACCAGGCCGCCCTGAATGCCGCTGGGGGTAAGAAGGGCCACGCCGAGGATGATGTAGGAAAGCTGGCTCACCGTGGAATAGGCAAGCCGCGCCTTGAGATTATCCTTGGTCAGGGCGATGATCGAGGCCACCAAAATGGTGAAGGAAACAAAATAAGCGGTGGGGATGCCGAGATTCAACCCCTGCATCAGGTCGGTGCCGAAAACATAGAGCATGACCCTGGTGGTGCAGAAGACACCGACCTTGACCACGGCCACCGCATGCAAGAGCGCGGAAACCGGGGTCGGGGCCACCATCGCCCCGGGGAGCCAGTTGTGGAAGGGCATGAGGCCGTTTTTGGCAAAACCCAGGAGGCAGAAGATGTAGAGCATGACCACCAGGGCGCCATGGGCATCAACGGTTCCGCCGGAGAAGATGCCGGTGCGGATGTTGTCGGCAAAATCAAGGGTACCGGTGAGCACATAGATGAGGATCATGGCCGGCAACACCAACCCCTTGGCCGTGGTGGTCAGATAAATGATATACTTTTTGGCGCCCTCGTACCCTTCCTCATCCTGGTGATGGGCAACCAGCGGGTAGGTGCAGACGCTGACGATCTCGTAGAAGAGATAGAGGGTGAAGAGGTTGTCGGAAAAGGCCACGCCGATGGCGCCGAACAGGGCCAGGGCGAAACAGGCGTTGAACCGGGTCTGCGCATGCTCGTGCAGACCCCGCATGTAGCCGAGAGAATAAAACACCGCCAGCATCCAGAGGAAGGAGGCGACCACGGCGAAGATCATGGAAAAGGCGTCCACCCGCAGGGTGATGGAAACCCCGGGCAAGATTCGAAACAGCTGATAGACAATGGTTTTGCCCTCGCCCAGGGGCGCCGGGGCAACGGTGGTGATCATCGAGGCGATGATGCCGAACATCGTCACCGCCGCGATAAAGGACCACGACTCCCTGATATTGGGCTTGCGACCGGACATCATCACGAGAACGGACCCGGCCAGGGCCGTCAGTATGGCGAGCAGCGGTTTTACGGAAACAATTGTATCCATGACCCTATTCCTTTGTAACTATTCAGCTCAAACCGAAAACGGACTGAAACATCCCAACTGTAACTGTTCAGCAGTGCCGTAGATGCGCGAAATAGGCTTGCGAGCTATAGCTCGACTATGCGAGCAGGCCTATGACAAAGCAGATGCGGTGCTGCTGAATAGTTACATTCCTTTCCTCTCTAACCTTGCAGATCCACGACATCTTCGGTGTCGATGGATTTGTAGTTCCGATAGACGGCGATAATTATGCTCAGGGCAATGGCTGCCTCGGCAGCGGCAATGGCCATGATGAACAGGGTGAAAACCTGGCCCACCGTGGGATCGGGGGCGAGAAAGCGGTTAAAGGCCATGAAGTTGAGGGAGGCCCCGCTCAGGATCAGCTCCGCGGAGATCAGCATCCCGATAAAGGTCTGGCGCTGGACCAGGCCGTAGACGCCGATGCCGAAAAGCAGGGCGGCGACCACCAGGTAGGTGTGCAAACTGTTGCTGAGGACCAGAATTTCCATTATTTATCCCTCCCGTGCCGGGCCAGAACCAGCGAGCCGACCACCGCCACCAGCAAGACCACGGAAATCAGTTCAAAGCTCATGCTGTAGGTGGTGAGCAGAGACTGGCCAAGATCCTCCACCGTGCCGCGATTGACCAGGCAGGGGGCGGCAAGCCATTCCGTTTTCAAAGCCAGCCCCGCCAGGGCAAAGACCAGCAGGCCGCTGACCAGAAAGGCCAGGGGACCGACCAGCACGTTGCGCCGGGTCACCTGCTTGAGCTCGGACGACCCGGCCAGCATCACGGCAAAGATGATGGTGACGCAGATGGCGCCGACATAGATCAGGATCTGCATCAGGGCGACAAAGGGGCTGTTGAGATAGTAGTAGAGCCCGGCCACCCCGAGAAAGCAGAGGGCCAGCCCGGCCACGCTGCGGATCAGGCTGCGGGCGGAGGTGGCGATCAGGGCCCCGGCCAGGGTGATGCCGAGAAAAGCGAAAAACAAGAGGCCGGACAGGCCTTCCATCGAGAACAAGGACACCATCAGTTCTTTGCCTCCAAACGTTTTTTGAGATCAAAGATGTACGCTTCCTTTCTGACGCCCGCGAGGTTGTAATCCTTGGAAAAATCAAGTGCCGCAGTCGGACAGACTTCCACACAGAGGCCACACAGACTGCATTTGGTGAAATCCAGGGTGTACTCGGTCAGCACCTTGACCTTGACCCCTTCCCGTTTTTCACCATTCACGGTGATACAGCCAGAGGGGCAGGTCTTCTGGCACATGAGGCAGACGATGCATCTGGTCTCGCCGGTTTCCGCGTCCTTGACCAACTCGGTATGCCCTCGAAACCGTGGGGTCATGGGCAAGGTCTGGTGCGGATACTGCACCGTCACCACCGGCTTAAAGAAATACCGGATGGTAATCCCCAGGCCGACAAACAGGCTCCAGGTCCCGCTGATAATCTCTCTGAGATAGTCGATCATGGTTAAAACACCTTCAACATGGCACTGGTAAGAATCAGGTTAAAAAAGGAGATCGGGATCAAAATCTTCCAGGAAAGATTGAGCAGCCCGTAAAAGGTTGTTCTCGGAAAGGTCCAGCGGATCCAGATGACGGTGAAGATCAGGAAGTACATCTTGATCAGGAACCAGTGCACCCCCGGAAACAGCCCGAAGGGGCAATCCCAGCCGCCCAGAAACAGGATGGTGGCCACACTGGCGCCGATGACGATATTGGCATACTCGCCCATGAAAAAGACGCCGAAGCCCATGCCGGAGTATTCGGTAAAGGCGCCGGCCACCAGCTCGCTCTCCGCCTCGGCCATGTCGAAGGGAGCCCGGTTGGTCTCGGCCAGCATGCAGATAAAGAAGATCAGGAAGGCCACCGGCATCAGGGGGCTGGCGGCAAGATTGAAGATATTCCAGTGCCAGAAGCCGCCCAACTGCAGGCCGACGATCTTACTGAGGTTCATGGTGCCGCTGATCATCACCAGGGTCACCACCGTCACCAGCATGGGGATCTCGTAGGCCACGTTCTGGGAAACCACACGGGCCGCGGAGATAACCGCGTATTTGTTGCGCGAGCCCCAGGCGCCCAGGAGAAGGCCCAAGACGTTCACCGAGGCAAAGGCAAAGATGGCCAAGAGGCCGATGTCCAGATTCCTCGCCACCAGGGTGTCGCTGAAGGGGATGGTGACAAAGCTCATGATCGCCGGAACCATGACCAGGATCGGGGCGATCTTGAACAGAACCGGATCAACCCCGGCCGGGACGATGAGCTGCTTGGTCATCAGCTTGATGCCGTCCACCAGGGGCTGGAGCAGGCCGAAGGGGCCGACCTCCTTGGGTCCGATCCGCCGCTGAATATGCGCGGCCTCTTTGCGTTCCAGCCAGACCAGATAGGCGGCGTTCAGGGCGGCAAAGGCGATCACTCCGATGAGGAATGCCAGCAGCCGTATTATTTCAGGATCCACATGCATAACGAAGCTCCTTGGGAACTACCATAATCAAACAAAAACACCGCTTACCTGTCTATCTCGGGGATGACCAAATCCAGGCTTCCCATCAAGGCAAGGGCGTCGGGCAGCAACATGCCCCGACAGGCCTCGCCAAAGAGGCTCAAATTGGAAAAAGTGGGGGAACGGAGTTTCAGGCGGTACGGGGTGTTGCTCCCGTCGCTGACCGCCCGCACGCCGAACGAGCCGCGCGCCGTTTCCACGGCATGGTAATAATCGCCCTTGGCCGGCTTGAGGATCTTGGGAACCTTCTCCGCCATGACCGGGCCTTCGGGCAGTTTGTCCAGGGCCTGCTCGACAATGCGCAGGCTCTGCTCGATCTCGTCCATCCGCACCATGTAGCGGGCCATGGAATCGCCCTGCTCGTAGACCGGCACCTCGAAGTCCATTTCCGGGTAGATGGAATAGGGCTCATGCTTGCGCACGTCGAAGTTGATCCCGGAACCCCGGCACACCGGGCCGGTGGCCCCGTATTTGCGGCACATCTCCGCGGAGATCGGGCCGACCTCCTGGAGCCGCTTCATCAGGATGATGTTCTTGGTCACCAGATTATGGTACATGGGCATCCGCTCGCGCAACCGCTTGATAAAGGCCCGGGTTCCGGCAACGAAATTGTCGTCGATGTCGTTGTACACCCCGCCGAAGCGGAAATAACAATAGGTGAGGCGGGAACCGGTCACCGATTCCAACAGGTCCAGAATATGCTCCCTGTCGTCAAAGGCATAGAGCAGGGGGGAGAATCCGCCCAGATCGAGGATAAAGGCGCCAAACCAGAGGAGATGGCTGGAAACCCGGTTCAGCTCGGAGGTGATCACCCGCAGGTATTCTGCCCGCTCCGGCACCGTGATGCCCGCGGCCCGCTCCACCAGGGCGACATAGCCGTGGTTGAAGGCCAGGGCATGGAGGTAGTCCATGCGGCCGGTATTGGGCAGGAACTGGGCCCAGGTCCGGTTCTCCCCCATCTTCTCGTGCATGCGGTGCACGTAGCCCAGAACCGGCTCCGCTTCGACGATGTACTCGCCGTCCATGGTCAGCTTGACCCGCAAGACCCCATGGGTGGCGGGATGCTGCGGACCGAGGTTCAGGACAAAGGTTTCATGGGCTTGACTTTCGGCAAAGGTGCTCATGGGCGGAAATCCTTCAGCAGGGGATGAAAATCGGCCTCTTCCGGCAGCAGCAGCGGCACGAGATAGGGATGGCCGACAAAGATGATCCCGAAGAAATCATGGGTTTCCCGCTCATGCCAGTTGGCCCCGGGATAGATCCGGGAAATGGTGGGGATCTCCGGCTTGCTGCGCACCACCCGGGTTCTGATGGTCACCCGGCAGAACGATTCGTAATGATTGAAGTCGTACACCGCCTCCAGCGCGTCTTCGGCAAGTTCGCCCTGTTCGGCGGGCGGCTCGGCCGGGGGCGGCTCTTCTCCGGCCGCAACAGCGGCCTCGGCTTTCGCCTTGGCCTCGGCGGCGGCTTTTGCCTCCGCTTCCTT
>DASWIU010000275.1:0-2698 GCA_036397515.1 Desulfurivibrionaceae bacterium
CACCGGGAACTGCGGGCGGCAAACCAGTCCCTCTCTTCTTCCAAGATCGAACTTGGCAATAATTATGCGGAGCTGGAAAAATACCGGCATAACCTTGAGGAGATCATTGTCGAACGGACAGTGGACCTGGCCAAGACCAACGAGGATCTCAATCAGGAGATCCTCGAACGGGTGCGCATCGAAGAAAACCTGCGGCGCAGCGAGAGAAGCCTGGCCAAGGCCCAGAACATCGCCAGGCTCGGATACTGGGAATGGGATATCGCCATTAACAGTTTTGTCTGTTCCGAGCAGGCCTATCGCCTCTTCGGGGTGGGCAAGGAGAGCCGAACGTACAGTTATGAAGGCTTTTTCCGTTATGTCCATCCCGAAGACCAGGCCCTGGTGCAGTCCTGGCTGCAGGCTTTGTTGGCCGGGGATTCCGCCGGAAACCTGGATTTCCGCATAGTCCGGCCGGATGGCGCGGAGCGGGATATCCATACGGAAGCCGAGGTCAAGCGCGACGACCATGGCCGGGCCGCGCAACTCATGGGCATTGTCCAGGACATCACCGAGGTGAAGCAGGCCACCCGGCAACTGGTGCTGTCGGATAATGTTTTTGAAAACAGCATCGAAGGCATTGTGATCACCGATGCCGCCGGGGTTATTCAGCGGATAAACCCGGCCTTCTCGGACATTACCGGTTACGGAGAACAGGAGGTGATCGGGCAGAATCCCAGGATTCTCAAATCGGACCGGCACGAAAACGATTTTTTTGCCGGGATGTGGCAAGCCCTGGTGGGCAAGGGGCAGTGGCAGGGAGAGATCTGGAACCGGCGCAAGGACGGGGAGATCTATCCCCAGTGGCTGACCATCACCTCCATTCGGGATGCGCAGGGAAATACCGTGAATTATGTCGGCGTGTTCCATGACATGACCGAAATCAAGCTGCATGAAGAGCAGTTGCGGTATCAGGCGCACCACGATGCCCTGACCGGCCTGCCCAACCGGGTGCTGTTCCACGACCGGCTCGGCATGGCCATGGCCCACGCCCGGCGGGATGGCAACAAGGTGGCGGTCCTGTTTCTCGACCTGGACAACTTCAAGCGGATCAACGATAGCCTGGGCCACACGGTCGGCGATTTGCTGCTCAAGGAGGTGGCGGTTCGGCTCGGTGGTTGCCTGCGAGAGATTGACAGCGTGGCCCGTTACGGCGGCGATGAGTTCATCGTGCTCTTCGAGGGCGTGGAGCAGGAGGAGGATGTGCTCCTGGCGGCGAAGAGAATCATCGAGGGGTTGGCGCCGGTGGTCAGCCTCCAGGGGCAGGACTTCTACCTGACCGTCAGTCTGGGCATCGCCTTCTATCCGGAGGACGGGCAGGATCAGGACACCCTGATCAAGAACGCCGATACCGCCATGTACCGGGCCAAGGAAAGCGGCAAGAATACCTATCGGGTTTTCACCCCGGCCATGAATAAGCGGGTAACCGAATGGCTGGCGGTGGAAAACAGTCTGCGCAAGGCCTTGGATCTTAAAGAATTTTTTCTCCATTACCAGCCCAAGGTGGATTTGCATACGGGCACGATTGTGGGGGTGGAGGCCCTTATCCGCTGGCGGCGTGGGGATGGCGAGATAATCAGTCCGGCTGATTTCATCCCCATGGCCGAAGACACCGGACTGATCGTGGAGATCGGCGACTGGGTGCTGGCGCAGGCCTGCGCCGACCTCGGGGAAATCCTCGGCAAAGGCTACGGGATCAAGATGTCGGTGAATCTTTCCCCCCGCCAGTTCCGGCAGGAGGATCTGCTGGGCAAGATCCGGGCGACCTTGACCCAGAGCGGGGTCGGGCCGGAGGGACTGATCTTTGAGATCACCGAGGGGTCGGTCATGGAAAACGAAAAGAAAGCCATTGTCCTGCTCGGCGCCCTGCGGGGAATGGGGGCGGAGATTTCCATCGATGATTTCGGGACCGGGTATTCCTCCCTCTATTACCTAAAACAACTGCCCATCGGCGAACTGAAGATAGACCGGAGATTTGTCAAGGATATCGCGGGTCATGGCGATAACGTCGCCATTGTCGCGGCCATCATCGCCATGGCCAAGAGCCTGGGCATGCGGGTGGTGGCCGAGGGGGTGGAAACCGGGGAGCAGTTGCATTTTCTCCGCAGGCATGGCTGTGATCAGATGCAGGGTTTTCTGTTCAGCAAGGCGGTGGCCAAGGAGGAGTTGCTTTCGATGCTCGGCCAAGGCGCCCAGCTTGATGTCGCGGCCTATGACGGCAGCGCGCAGCAGCCGCTCCCCTTTGCCGCCAGGGCGGAGGGCGAGGCCACGGCTTAGCAGACGGCTATTGGTACAGAAGTTCGAACCGTTCCCAAAAGTCCGGAAAGGATTTGACCACGCACCCTTCCCCCTGGATGCGGACCCCCGGCACCACCAGCCCGGCCACGGCAAAGCTCATGGCGATGCGGTGGTCGTTGTAGGTGTCGATCTCCGCACCCTGCAGGGGGCTGTTGCCCTCTTTCCCTTCGATGATCATGGCGTCCGGCCGCTCCTCGGCCCGGATTCCCAGCTTGGCCAGCTCCGTGACCATGACATGGAGGCGGTCGCATTCCTTGATCCGCAGATGGGCGATGTTCTTGATCACCGTCCGACCCTTGGCGAAACCGGCAACCACCGCCAGGGTGGGGACCACGTCCGGGCAGTCGCCCATGTCCACCTCCAC
>DASWIU010000276.1:0-11901 GCA_036397515.1 Desulfurivibrionaceae bacterium
GGGCCTCGGTGATCAGCACCTCCACAATATCCCCCGGATTGCCAACCCCCGCATTGATATAGACACAGCCATCTATCTCCGGGGCCTGAAAACGGGTCCTCCCTTCCAGCAAAAGATCGGTTTCCCTGCTCCAGCCTTCGACCAACACCTTTTCCACCCTGCCGATCATGGCCTGATTTCCGGCAAGGGAGATGCCGCTCTGCAGCTCCATGAGCCGCTGCCGCCGCTCGCTTTTTTCCTCTTCGCTGCATTGTCCGGGCAGAGTGTAGGCAGCGCACCCCTCTTCGTTTGAGTAGCCGAATATCCCGACATGCGCCAGTTTCTGCTCCTCCATGAAATCGGCGAGCTGCCGCACATCCGCTTCGGTTTCTCCGGGAAAGCCCACCATGAAGGTGGTGCGGATGGCGGCCTGGGGCAGGATCGTGCGAATCTTGCCCAGGAGCGCTTCGATCTGCTTACGGCCATAGGGACGATTCATCCCCTTGAGCACCGAATCGGAGACATGCTGGAGCGGGATGTCCAGATAGGGGACAATGCGGGGATTGGCTGCCATGAACTCCAAGAGTTCGGCCTTGACCCGGGTGGGATAGAGATAGAGCAGACGAAACCAGGGGATATCGCAGGCTACCAACAAGGCGCGCAGCAAATCCACCAGACGCGGGGCACCCGGGCCGAGATCAAGGCCGTAGGCGGTGAGATCCTGGGCCACCAAGGTCAGCTCTTGCACCCCATTGTCCGCCAGCATCTTCACCTCGGCCACCAGATCGGCAAGGTGGCGGCTGCGCAGCTCGCCGCGCAGGGAGGGAATCAGACAGTAGGCACAGCGGTTGGAGCATCCCTCGGTCACCTTCATGTAGGCGCGATGGGCAGGGGAAGAAAGCCTGCGCGGCCAGGTGGAGTCCTGCAAAAAAGTGGGCGCGGCAAGATGCACCAGCGGGTTATCCCCCTGGCCGAGTTCCTGCAATCTGCGGACGATCTCCTGGGTTCCCTCGGTGCCGATGAAGAGATCCACCTCGGGCAGCTCGCTGGCAAGATCGGCGCCGTAGCGTTGCACCATGCAACCGACCACCACCAGTTTTTTGGCAGGCCAGCGCACCTTGACCTCCGCCAGGGTCAGGATCTCCTCGATCCCTTCCTCAACCGCGGACTGGATAAAGCCGCAGGTATTGACCAGCAGCAGGTCAGCCTCCTCCGCCTCCTCGCAAGGGGTGAAACCGGCCTCGACCAGCAATCCGAGCATGAGCTCCGTATCCACCAGATTTTTGGGACAGCCAAGACTGACAGTAAAAACTGTACGCATCATCGCCTCACTCTTTTTTTTGTGCTGCGGCCAGACCGGAGACGCAACGCAGAAGATCGGTCACCAATCCTTGGGAACGCTTGCGAAATTCCTTGCTCTGAAAAGCGGGCTGCCAGGGGTCCTGCCATAACAGATCCGAAACCATCAGGACCGCCGCCAGCTCCACCCGGCGAAAGGCCGCGACCTGCAAGAGCGCGGAACACTCCATGTCCACGGCAAGAATACCATCCTGGCCATGGCGGACAACCTTTTCCCTGGTCTCGCGGTACAGGGCATCGGTGGTCCAGACCACCCCCTCCCGCAACTCTTTTCCCGTCTCGGCAAAAAAATCCTGCAGACCCTCGCGCAACCGGGGAGAGGATTCGCTCCTACCCGACACGGGGTAATGGCCGGAGGTTCCCTCTTCGCTGAGACCCCAGGTCGGCAGCACCAGCTCGCCCACGCCAAGATCCGGCTGGAGCGAGCCGCACCAGCCGCAGACGATGATCCGGCTAGCGCCGAGGGCGATGAGCTTTTCCAGGCAGATCACCGCCATGGGGGCGCCAACCGCAGGGCCGGCCCAAAACATGGGGGGAGATTGGACACAATGGAGATTGCTGTGAAACAAGAAATGCCGGGTCCACCCTTCCTGGCCTGAGATCTGTGTCGCCTGGCGAGCCTCGGAGGGATTAAGCAACAAAATCCCGCAAGCCGGAAGCTGCGGCTCGTTCTTGCCGCGCGAGGGATGGACAACGACTTGACTCATGGACAAAAGACCCCAGAAAACGGAAAAGGCCGCAAGGGTTTCCCCTGCGGCCTTACAAAACTAAAATATCGCGAAAAGCTTACTTCAGCAGCGGATTCGCGAACAGCAGGATCAGGGAGATAACCAGACCGTAAATGGTCAGAGACTCGATCAGAGCCAGACCGATGATCATGGTTACGGTGATCTTGCCGGAAGCCTCGGGGTTACGAGCGATACCGGAGCAAGCGCCGCCGATACCCGCGCCCATGCCGATACCGCAACCGAGGGCGGCAACGCCGACGGAGAGAGCGGCGGCAAGGCAGATCAGGGCAAGGTTTGCAGCGGGAGCGGCAACGGTTGCAGCCTCAGCACCAGCCTCGGTAGCCATGGCAACAGTGGCCAGAGCCAAAACCATCAATACGGACAAAATTCCTGCTTTCTTCATCGTACTTCCTCCAAAAAATTTTTTATGATTGGCCTTCTTCATTAGTTCACAAGGAACCGGATACACTTAATTAGTGGGCATGCTCCATGGCTGCGGAAAAATAGAGAATCGAGAGCAGCAGAAAAACCAGGGCTTGGACGATGGAAACAAACACACCCAGGCACAGAATCGGCAGCGGGGCAAAGTAGGCGCCCGCCAGCATGAACAGGATGCCCAGCAGGGTCTCCTTAGCCATGATGTTACCGAAAAGACGGATGGAGAGCGAAAGAATACGGGCGAAATGGCTGATCAGCTCGATGGGGAGCATGAGGGGAATCAGCCAGGGAATGGGTCCGAGGAAATGCTTGATATAGCCGATGCCGTGGAACTTCACGCCCAGGATATGGGTGGTGAAGAAAACGATCAGGGTGCAGGCCAGGGTAATGTTGAGGTTGGAGGTCGGAGACATGAAGCCCGGCATGAGGCCGATCATGTTCGCCACCAGGATGTAGAGAGCAAAGGTGGCCAGCATGGGGAACATCATCCGCGCCCCTTCCTTGCCCATGTTGTCCGCCATGAATCCCTCAAGGCCGCCGATGATGACCTCCCAGAAATTCTGGCCCTTGCCCGGCACCAGGGACATCTTGCCCAGGGTCAGTTTCGGAACGATGATCAGAAAAAGCATGACCAGCCAGGTGTAGGTCATGTGCGGAGAAACAAGCTTGGCCAGCAAGGTGTCCCCAACCGGACCGTGGGGAACGGGCATCCCCAGACTTTGCAGAATCAACGAGATAAACAGTATTGGATGTTCCATGGACCGTACGAGCCTCCTTAAACCTTGTACTACTTTGTCGCGCCGTCGTTAAAAAATAACTTGAACAGTGATAATCCCACAAACGGCATAAGGAGCCGTAACGAAACAATCAAGAAAGTGCAGATTATTTTTTGACGGCTCCTAAATAAATACTTCTTGCTGCGACCATGACGGCTAGCCCAATCCCCAAGAGCACGGTGGACAGGCCAACCAGCAGGGCGGGAGTGTGAACCAACCGGAACCTGACCAGAAGGAAAAGAACCCCCACCACCACAAACAGACGCAGATAATATCGCATAAAAAACAAGGGCTTGACCGCCTCAAGCGGCCCAGCCAACAACCTGAGCAGATCCCGTTTCAAAAACAGGAAGCTCACGTTGGCAATCGCCCCGCCGATAAAAACCGAGCGGGCGTGAAAGCCTGAATACCCCACCCAGGCCAGGCCGGTGAGCACCCCCAGCAACAGCCAGTTAAACACGATGACCTTGCCAAGCGATACCTCACCCGGCGATGCGGGAAAACCACCTACCGCCATCAGAGATCCTTGCGGCTGGCCATGTCATAGAGATTTTTGAAGGCAGCCGCCACTCCGAACCCGAGAAAAATCAAGGTCAACCAGGGCGAGGTTCTGCCGTCAAACACCTTATGATCCAGATAATAACCGATGCCTACTCCGATAAAGATGGAGAAGGCCACGGACATGCCGATGGTGCTGAACTGAGCCAGCAACCGCAGGGTATCCTTTCGGTTATTGGACATCTTCACCCCCTGTACCGCTGCTCGGACAAAGGATCCATCGATTTACGACCGATAGGATTACTATCATTGCCTCCCCCCAAAGTCAACGGCTTTTTTCTCATTTGGCCAACTTTTTGAATGAGCATTCAGTTTTCTCCAGCGCCATGGCCAGCTCGGCTTCGCTCTGGGCTGCGGAGATGAAAAGGGCCTCGAATTGGGAGGGGGCCAGCCAGATTCCCTGGGCCTGCATCTGCCGGAAATGCTGGCCGTATCTGGCCGTATCCGACTGCATGGCGGAGTCGAAATCAACCACCGGCCCAGGGGTGAAAAAAGCGGTCATCATGGAGCCCACCCGATTCAGGGTGGTCTGGCCGGGCAGGTATTTTTCCGCAAGCTCAGTCAGACTTTTGGCAAAACGGGCCGACTTCTCCTCCAGCGCGGCATAAAAGCCGGGCTGGGACAATTGCCGCATGGTGGCGGCGCCCGCCGCCATGGCCAGGGGATTGCCGGACAGGGTTCCGGCCTGATACACCGGACCCACCGGCGAGATCGTGTCCATGAGTTCTTTTTTACCGCCGTAGGCCCCGACCGGCAGGCCGCCGCCGATGATCTTGCCCAGACAGGTGAGATCCGGCATGACCCCATAGTATTCCTGCGCTCCGCCCAAGGCCAGACGAAGGCCGGTGATCACCTCGTCGAAGATGAGAACGATGCCAAGTTCCGTGGTCAGGGCCCGCAGCTTTTGCAAAAATCCCGGCTGGGGCGCGACAACCCCCATGTTGCCGGCCACCGCCTCAATGATCACGCAGGCGATATCCAATTTTTCATCGCGCAGGGTCTCTTCCAAAATCTCCAGGTTATTATAAGGAATGGACACCGTGTTCTTGACGATATCCTCGGGCACCCCGGGGCTGCCGGGGATGCCGAGGGTGATCACCCCGGAGCCCGCCTTGACCAGAAAGCTGTCGGCATGGCCGTGGTAGCAGCCGTCGAACTTGACCACCACCTTGCGGCCGGTGTAGCCTCTGGCCAGCCGGATGGCGCTCATGGTCGCCTCGGTGCCCGAACTGACGAAGCGCACCTTTTCCACCGAGGGCAGGGCGTTGATCACCAGCTCGGCCAGTTCAATCTCCAGAGGGCAGGGCGCGCCGAAGCTGGTGCCGTCTTGCAGGGTTTTTTCAATGGCCTCGACCACGGCCGGATGATTGTGTCCGAGGATCATCGGCCCCCAGGAGCAGACGAAATCGAGAAACTCATTGCCATCCACATCATAGATTTTGGAACCAGCGGCTCTTTGAACAAAAAGAGGCTCGCAGCCCACGGATTTGCAGGCCCGCACCGGGCTGTTGACTCCGCCGGGGATAAGCTGCTGCGCCTTTACAAACATGGTATGCGATAGGTCGGTCTTCATGCTCCTGGCCTCCTTGACTTCTCAATGGTTGCTGGTCCCGCACAATAAAAACCACGGGCACCTGTCAATGACAATGATGCACTGCCCGCGACATACGCGTCCTGTCTCCGGCGAGCGGAAAATATAGCAGGCTGCCGCCACGCTGTCAAAATTCTTTCAAGACCCAAAAACACCGCGCCAAAAAACCCTTTGCCTTTCAGCATCCTTTCCCTTGACACGACAAAGCGGTTCATAGCAATATGAGCGCAGGAGCAAGCAATCGTACGAATTATTCCACCAGCAGAACCATGACAGGAGGCGCCATGGAAATACATGACCCGAATCTTCATCTGAAACTTATGGAAATGTGCGACTGTTATCTTGGCACGGACTATGCCGCCACCATCCAGAAGGTGGCGGATGCCCCCTCCGCCGACATCCAGGAGGATGCCCTCCGCTATCTGGCGCTGGCCCTTCTCTTCACCCTGAACGAACAGGCCCGGCAGCTTTCTCTCAAACGGAAAAAAGACAAGATTACCGTCACCATCAAGCACGATGACGAAAAGGTCGCCCTGCGCCCGCCGACAAAAGCTGTTTTCGACAGGATCATCGCCATAATGCGCACCATCCTCCATCTGGAGGAAGACAAGGGCGGGCTGCCGCTGACCCTGGGGCTTAAAAATGACCGGATCGAGGTCCAGGTCAAGGTCGAACGCACCGCGGACAAGGAAACCCTCAAGGTGAAATTTCCTGAATTGAGCTGAGCGCTTCGGGCCACTCTGCCGAGAGGAAACAGCAGGCGAAAGACCCGCGGCGCAATTGCCTTTGGATTTTTGCCGCGACCGCCCACCGTCGCTCACCCTATTAAGGCGCAACAACTGGCTGTTTTGCCTTGACAATCTTGGCAATGCCAATAAATAATCAAACATCTCCTGCATATTCGCACGTCTTTGGGGGCAGGCTCTTTTTCAGGCTTTTTTGCCTTCCAGCAGCACATGACCATAAGGAGCCGGTGATGACCAAGAAAAAAAGCGGACCCGAAGAAGCAGCGCCCTGGGAGCTGAAGGACCTGCCGGTCGCTCCAGCCGGAGCCAACCCCGCGGACGCCATCGATCTCCAAAAAATCATCCGCAAAAACTATCGCGAACCCATTCTCGACGACGATACGGTCTACGCCGAAATCGATGGCCACACCCACCGGGTCTGCGATGTCGGCAATCGCGGCCTGGGGCTCATCGTCCCCTCCCTGGGCGGTTTTCTGACCGGTACGCCCTACAGCGTCACGCTGCATGCCGGGGGCAACACCATTGCCCTCCGGGGAAAAGTCACCCATATCTCTCCGAGCGAAACCTCCGGCGAGTGCCACTGCGGCATCGAGTTCGTCGATCTGAGCAAAAAGGACGAACAGGCCCTCCACCATTTCCTGACCACCCACCACGCCAGACTCTTTGGTGGGACAAGCCGCCCTGCCGATCTTGGCCTGGATTGAACCGCAACCTCATCATGGACCCCCGGAAGAATGGCGGCAAAAAATAAAGACGACATCATGGATGCCCTCCTGCAAGGCTCAGTGGAGGATGCGGCGCATGAGACTCCCTCCCTTGCCAAGCTGATCCATCGCAGCGGAGAAAAGACACGCCTCAAACATCCTGGCGGAAGCGCCTCCGGCAGAGAAAAGAAGGAAAACCCCGGAGCCGACAGCAAGAAAAAATCCACCCACTATCTTTCCGAAGAGATTTTCGCTGATCTGGATGAGGCGAGGGATAAAATAAACAAGCTTGTACACCCGCGTCTGAAAGCCCATGTTTCAAAGTCTCGGATTGTCGATCAGGCTCTCCGGATGATCCTCAAGGATTTTGACGAAAAGGGCGAAAAAAGCCCTCTGATCAAAGAGATTTTAAAGAGCACTCGTCGGAAATAACAAGAAGTTGGCCACGGCAGGCCCGGAGACTTCACAATGATAATCACTTGCCCCCATTGCAAAAAACAGCACAATATCGATGAAAAAAGAATCCCGCCCAATGTCAAGATGGCTCGCTGCCAAGGCTGCGGGCAACAGTTCCCGCTCGATATTCCCCGCGAAGAAACGCCCCCTCCCCCGCCACAACCCGCGCCAATCGCGGCCGCGCCTGCCGCTCCTGTTCTCGCTCCTGCTCCCGGTCCCGCGGCTCCAGCCAGCCAGGAAACAAGAAGGATCGGCGTCTCGTTGAGCAAGGGCGGGGTCGGCAAGACCACGACCTCGGTAAATCTCGCCGCCGGGCTTGCCCTGGCCGGCAAAAGAGTGCTCCTGGTCGACACCGACACCCAGGGACAGTCGAGCTTCATGCTGGGGGTAAAACCCAAGGGCGGCCTCACCGAGCTGGTGACCGGCGAGCTGCCCCCCGAGGAGGCAATTGTTCAGGCCCGCAAGAACCTGTGGATCCTGGCCGGAGGCAAATCCCTGGCAGGCCTCAAGCGCCTCATCGACCGCAAGGATTACGGCGGCGAGCTGACCATTGCCCAGGCCCTGACCCCGCTGGAAAAAAACTACGATTACGTGGTGGTGGACACCTCTCCGGGCTGGGATCCGCTCACCGTCAATGTTCTTTTTTATGTCAACGAGCTGATGACCCCGGTCTCCCTGGAGGTCATGTCCATCCAGGGGTTTGGCGAGTTCCTGAAAAGCATCGCTTCCATCCAGAAATTCCGCAAGGAGGTCGAACTTCGCTACATCCTGCCCACCTTCCGCGACATGCGGGTGAAGAGGGGGACCGAGTTTCTGGAGGAGATTGAAAAGATTTACGGGGAGAAGGTCTGCGCCCCGATCCGCTACAACATCCGGTTGTCCGAGGCCCCGGCCTACGGCCAGACTATTTTTGAATTTGCCCCCGGGTCCAACGGCGCCCAGGATTATCGCGATCTGATCCGCAAGGTCACGGGCGAACCGAATCTTTTCACGTAAATAATCAGCAGCACCACATCTGCTTTGTCATCGGCTTGGCTCATGTGCAATAGCACACTTCGCAGGCCTCTTCCGCGCATCTGTGGCACTGCTGATTATTTACGTTTTCACCTGATTTCAACAAGGACCCTGCCTGTGCGTCCGTGCAGGACAGGAGAGGATGTTACCCATGGACCTTGAGAGCAAGTTGATTCCCATTCTGCGCGAGGGAGTCGAGATCGTGAAGATGATCTCTTTTAAAAAGTTGAAAGAAGCGCTGGCAAAAAAACATCCCGACCGGGAGAGTGCCTTCATCGCCAAGCTTGCCGGGGCGCTGGTCAATATGATCTTCGGCACGCCGTCCCACGAGGAGCCCTTTGCCGTCTTCGCCCGGAGCAACGCAAACCTCATTGCCCACGAGCAGGCCAAGGTCGGGGCCATGCTTGAGGAGCTGCGGATTCCTCTCACCGACGCCCTCCGCATCCAATCCCTCTGCGACCACCAGGAGGGCCAGGACAGCACCGCCACCCTCCGGCAGGCCCAAACCCTGGGAATCCTCCTGGCTGACCGCGACCTCCCCCTGCCCCACCGCTTCATCGAGCTGGTCCGCAGGCTGGGCAGCGGATTCGGCCTGCTGTTGCCGCCCCAGCCCGACACCGACGGGGCAACAACGCCTTAACGGCTGCGTTCAGCCCTCCAGCTCGTATTTCTTGATCTTGCGCCAGAGGGAAACCCGGTCGATGCCCAGCGTTTGGGCGGCCAGGCTCTTGTTGTCTCCGTGTTCCTTCAACACCCACTCGATATAGGCCCGTTCCTGATCGGCCAGGCTCGGGATCCCGCCGCTTTTCCGGCGGAAGGTCTGGAACGAAGCGCCGCGCAGGTCTTCGGGCAGGTGGCCGACCTCAATGGTGTCGCCGCTGGCCAGGGCCACTCCGCGTTCGATGATGTTTTCCAACTCCCGGACATTGCCCGGAAAATCGTAGCGCAGCAGAATATCCACCACCTCCGGTTCGATGTTGCGCACCTCCTTATGCATCAACACCCCGTATTTTCGAATAAAATGCTGGATCAGCAGGGGCAGGTCATCCTTGCGCTCGGCCAGGGGCGGAATCTGGAGCGCCACCACGTTGATGCGGAAAAAAAGATCCTGCCGGAAATGGCCGAGCTTCACCTCCTCGGGCAGATTCCGGTTGGTGGCCGCGAGAAAACGGACATTGACCTTGATCGGCGCAACCCCGCCGAGATGCATCACCTCTTTTTCCTGGATCACCCGGAGGAGCTTCACCTGCATGGACGGTGACATCTCGGTGATCTCATCGAGAAAAAGGGTGCCGCCGTCGGCCATCTCCACCAGCCCCTTCTTTGTTTCCACCGCCCCGGTAAAGGCCCCCTTCTCGTGGCCGAAAAGCTCATTGGCCAGCAGATCCTCCTGAAAGGCCCCGCAATTCACGGACAACAGGGGGCCGTTTCGCCGGTTGCTGCAGGCATGGACAAATCTCGCCAGCAGCTCCTTGCCCGTGCCAGACTCCCCGCAGATCACCACGTTGCTGTCCGAGGTGGCGACCTGGCCGGCCGTGGCCAGCAGCTTTTTCATCCCGGGATTGTCGGTGATGATCCGGGCCTCTCCCTGAAAGGCCTTGAGGTGTTCCCGCAACCGGGAGTTTTCCCGCTTGAGTCTGGTTTTCTCCAGCGCTTCCCGCACCACCTTGCGGACCTCATCGAGCTTGTAGGGCTTGGCGATGTAGTGGTAGGCTCCGCCCTTCATCGCCTCGATGGCCGAGTCCACCGTGGCGTAGCCGGTGATCATGATCACCTCGGTGTCGGGATAGAGCTCCCGGGTGCGCTTGAGTATCTGCATGCCGCCGACCTTTTCCATCTTGAGGTCGGTCAGGACGAGATCAAACATATTCTCCTCCAGCAGATGCAGGGCCCGGGGGCCGCTCTGGGAGGCGGTGACCTCGTAGCCTTCTTTCTTCAAAACATGCTTGAGGTTGTGCAAGGCTATTTCTTCGTCGTCAACGACCAAGATCCTTGCGGGTTCGTCATTCATCCCCATGTTCCTGTTGCTCTCCCGGTAGCCAGATAATAAAGGTGGTGCCAAGGCCGGGCCTGCTGTCCACGCTGATGGACCCGCCATGCCACTCGATGATGTCGTGCACGATGAACAGCCCGAGGCCGGAGCCCTTGCCCACGTCCTTGGTGGTGAAAAAAGGATCAAAGATCCGGTTGACATGTTCCGCATCGATCCCCGGCCCGTCATCCTCGATGAGGATTTCCACCTCGTCCAGCCCGGTGCCGCAGCCCGTGCCAAGGGCGGAAATCCAGATATGCCCGTTGCCCTGCACGGCGTCGATCCCATTCTTAATCAGGTTGAGCAGCACCTGCTGCATCCGCTGCTTGTCCACGATGATGGAAAGATCCTCCGGGATGTCCACGGCGATAACCACTTCGCTGGGTGCATGCCCGCGGATGAGCAGGATGGTTTCCTCCACCAATTTCTTGAGGAACAGCTTTTCTTTCTTGAATTCCTTGATCCGGGAAAATTCCAGCAGGGTACGCACGATATCGCGGGCCTTATCCGACTGAATCTCGATCTGGCCGATGAGGTTTTTCTTGAACTCCACATTGTCCTCTTCAATCTCCTCGCCCAGAATCTGGGCCGAGGTGGAGATGTTGGACAGGGGGTTGTTCAATTCATGGGCCACCCCGGAGAGCAGGGTGCCCAGCGCCGCCAGTTTTTCCGATTGCACCAGCTGATGCTGGCGCATCTGCAATTCCTTGGTCATCCGGTTGAAGGCGGTGAGCAGGGAACGAATCTCCTGCTCCCCTTCCCCCACGCCAACCGCGACAAAATCACCCTGGGAAATTCGCTTGGTATATCCCTCGAGAATCTTCAGGGAATTCACCACCTTTCTCCCCAAAAGGGCGGCAATGGTCAGGGCGGAAACAAAGAGGCAGACCATGGAGGCAAGAAGAATCTTCTGGGTCGTTTTCAGGAGGGTCTTGATTTTCCTCTTTACGGCATCCCGGGTTCTTTCGCCAAACTCGGTAAGCTCCTTGCCCGAGGAGCGGAGCTGCTCCTCCAATTTTTCCTGGGTCCGGCCGCTGCCCGGGTAATCCGCCCCCTGGGCGATATCCAGGTAATAGGCACGGAGCCGGCCCATGTGCCCGTTATAGGCCTCGATCACCCTGCCCAACTGTTCCAGCTCCGCGCCGGAAACAACCAGCCGCAGGGCTGCCGCGTTGTTGACGAAAAGCTCCCGGACTTTCTCCCAGTAAAGCTGATTTTCCTCAAAATCCTTTTCCTGCCGGTAGAGAAAATAATTCTTCTCGAACCTGCGCAGCTCAAGGGTCGTATTAAAAAAATCCTCGACGACCTCGCCGAAGGCAACCTGTTCTTCCACCCGCTTGACGATGCCATAGGTCAGAACGGCGGAGCCCACCATGAGCAGGAGCAACAGGTTGAAGCCATAGGTGATCTTCTTGCGTATGCCGAGATGGAACATGCTCCGCCTTCCTTTCCCGCGAGGGTGCCGATTTCCCCCGCCGATTTGCTGTTCGAAAACACCATACCCCCGCTGAAAAACAAAG
>DASWIU010000277.1:0-2545 GCA_036397515.1 Desulfurivibrionaceae bacterium
GAGGAACGGCCCGATTACAGCATCCCGCCTCTCAAGTCTGCATATCCGCCAGGGCTTCCCAGCTCGGCCGCGGCTGCTCCGGTCCAGAGTATCAAGCTCGGCAACCGGGTGCGGCATCCTTTTTTCGGGGAGGGAGTGGTGGAAAAGGTGGTCAGCCCCAAATCGGTGGAGGTGCTCTTTGCCCGGCACGGCCGGAAGACCCTCCACCTTGATTATGCCAAGCTGGAGCTGGTTCAATAATGAATTATCAAGAGGCCTGGGCCTTTCTCGACAACCTGCAGTTTTTCAAGATCAAGCTGGGCCTTGAGAGCATGAGCCAGTTCCTCGATTCGGTGGGCAACCCGCACCGGGGGCTGCGTTTTGTGCATGTCGCGGGCACCAACGGCAAGGGCTCTGTTTCCACGACCCTGCGGACCATTCTGACCAGGGCTGGCTACAAGGTCGGGCTGTACACCTCGCCGCATCTGAGCTGCGTGCGGGAGCGGTTTCGGATCGATGAGCGGTTTATCTCCGAAGAGGCCTTCGCCCGCCAGGCCGGTGCGATCCGCGCGGCACTGGGGGAGCGACAAATCACCTATTTTGAGTTTGCCACGGCCTTGGCCCTGCTCTGGTTTGCCGAGGAGCAGGTGGATGTGGCCATTCTGGAGGTGGGCATGGGCGGCAGGCTTGACGCCACCAACGTGATCACCCCCCTGGTCTCCGTGATCACCAATGTGAGCATGGATCATGAGCAGTACCTGGGCAATACCCTGGCGGCGGTGGCTTTTGAAAAGGCGGGGGTCATCAAGCCCAAGGTGCCGGTGGTTGCCGGACTGGCTGCGGACGAAAGCCTGGCGGTGGTGGAGCAGGTGTGCGAGGAGCGGGAGGCTCCCCTGTTTTTGCTGGGTCGTGAGTTTGCCGCGGCGCGTACCCCGGAGGGAAGCTGGGAGTACCGGGGCATCGACCACAGCTTCTCCCTGGCTGGACTCCATTGTTTTTTGAAAGGCGGTTATCAGATCGGCAACGGTGCCCTGGCCCTGGCCGCCCTGGAAACCATTGCCAAAGCCTTGCCGGTCTCCGACGAGGCGATCCGGCAGGGGCTGCTTTCCGTAACCTGGCCGGGCCGTCTTGAATATTTTTGTCTTGCGGACGGCAAGCCGGTGGAGTGCCCCGCCGAGACCGCTGCCACCCATCCCGCTTCTCTTCGCCGCTATCTGCTGGACGGAGCCCACAATCCCGCCGGGGTGGAGAGCCTCCGGGAGGCCCTGGTCTGCGAGTTTAGCTACGACCGGCTCATTCTGGTCTGGGCCTGCATGGGGGACAAGGATGTGGCCGCAACCCTCACCGCTATCGCCCCCCTGGCGGATCGCATCATTTTCACCCGGCCGGAGAGCGAGCGCTCGGCAACGCCGGAGCAGCTTGCCGCCATCCTGGCCGAGGAAGAACGGAGCAAGGCGCTGTCTGCCCCAACGGTTGCCGAGGCCCTGGCCCTGGCCGGTGATCTGGCGCAGAGCGGAGATCTGATCTGCGTGGCCGGTTCCCTTTATCTGGTGGGCGCGGCGCGGAAGATTTTGCTGGGGGAGGTGGCGCCGTGAGTGCGGATCAGAATCTGTACGGCGAGGGGGTGGACGAGGAGGATATCCGCCGTGAACGCGCCAAGGCGAGGGAGATTCGGAAAAGCCGATGGTGGCAGACCAAGCTCTCCCTGGGCATCTGTTACTATTGCGGCAACAAGACCCCGGCCAAGGAACTCACCATGGACCACATCGTCCCCTTGGCCAGGGGAGGAACAAGCTCCAAGGGGAACCTCGCCACCTGCTGCAAGGAATGCAATAATCTGAAGAAAACCATGCTGCCCATCGAATGGGATGCCTACATGGAGCGGTTGGAAAAGGGCTAGCTGTCAGTCGATAGCTATAAGCTGTCAGCTATTTTTTAATCCCCCAGGCAGATGCCGATTTCCCGAGCAGTCAGAACCTTGTCGCTGTCCAGCGGCACCTTTTTCCGGGCCTTGACCGCGTCCGCCAGGGGCACGGCGATGATGTCGGTGGCGGACAGCGCCACCATGTGGTCGAAGACCTCCTGTTCGGCCAACCGTACCGCCGCGCCGCCAAAGCGCAGGGCCAGCATCCGGTCGAAGGTGGTGGGCGAGCCGCCGCGCTGCAGGTGGCCCAGTACCAGGGAGCGGGTGTCCTTGCCGGTTTTATCCCGGATCTGCTGCGCCACCCATTCGCCCACCCCGCCTAAAAGAACCTCCTGCCGCCCGACTTCATGGGCATCGGTGGCCTTGTGGATCACCTCGGCGTTTTTGGCCCTGGCCCCCTCCGCCACCACCACGATGGCGTAATGTTTGTGGTGCAGCTCGTTGTCGTTGATCTTGTCGCAGACTCTGTCCATGTCAAAGGGGATCTCCGGGATGAGGATGACGTCGGCGCAGCCGGAGATCCCGGAGTTGATGGCGATCCAGCCGGAATCGCGGCCCATGACCTCGACCACCATGACCCGGTCGTGGGATTTGGCCGTGGAATGCAGCTTGTCAAGCGCATCGGTCGCGGTGGCCACGGCG
>DASWIU010000278.1:0-5534 GCA_036397515.1 Desulfurivibrionaceae bacterium
TCTCTTTCAGGCCGCGGGATTTTTGGCGACCCTCAAGGAGTTTGAGCCGGTCATGGCCGATTGCGTGGCCCGGGCCTATGGTGCCCGCACCCATGATCTGGATTTTATCCGCCTTGATTCCGCGGCCTTTTCCGCAAGCCCCGCCAACTCCGTTGACTATGCGGTGATGGAGCGGGTTCGGGATACGGTGGTTGTGCCCCTGGATTGTTCTTGGAGCGATGTGGGCTCTTGGGAGGCGCTTTGGGAGATCGGAGAGCAGGACGGGAAAGGCAACATCTTTATCGGCAATGTCATGGCCGAGGAGGTGACTGGTTGTTATATCCACGCCGGAGAGAGCCTTGTCGCGGCAATCGGCCTCAGCAATCTTATCATTGTCGAGACCAAGGACGCGCTGCTGGTCGCCGCCAAGGACCGGACCCAGGAGGTGAAGACCATTGTCAAACGGTTGAAGCTGGAGAAACGGGAGGAGATCCGGCTGCACAAGAAGGTTTTCCGGCCCTGGGGCTCTTACGAATGTGTGGATTGCGGGGAACGTTTTCAAGCGAAACGGATCATGGTCAATCCCGGGGCCACCCTGTCGCTGCAACGGCATTTTCACCGGGCTGAGCATTGGGTGGTGGTAAAAGGCACGGCCCATATTACCAATGGCGATCAGACCATCATTTTAACGGAAAATCAGTCCACCTATATCCCCATTGGGACAAAACACCGATTGGAAAATCCCGGCACCATTCCCCTGGAGATTGTCGAAATTCAAACCGGCAGCTATCTCGGTGAGGATGACATCGAGAGGTTTGAGGATCTGTACGGTCGTTGAATCGAGGTGTCTGCCCTAAGGATCAGGAAAAACAGAGGATGGTAAAACGTTTTGATGGAGCAGGGATATGCTGCTATCTTTCCGGAAAAGAATTTAAAAAACAGTAAGTTGCCTACATTATTTTATTTGCACTTTACAAATAATGGGTATATCAACGTATGTGTTGCATGAGGAGGCGTTTGGGGAGCCGGGTAGAGGAAGTGTTCATCTCTGCGAAAAGGTGACAGGGGATGCAGCGTGTCGTGGTGCTTGGCGGGAGTGGCTTTATCGGCAGGGCGTTGGTGCAACGCCTTGTGGGGGATGGCATTGAGACAGTCGTGGTCGCACGGAAGGCTTTTCCCGAAGCAGAGAGTTTGGGCGTTCGCTTTCTTTCCGGGGATATCGGCGATGCGGATTTCTTGAAAAATTCCCTGGCCGGTTATGACACCGTGTTCCACCTTGCCTCCAAAACCGGCATCTGGGGCGACAATGAGGAGTATTACCGAACCAATGTCACCGGCACCCAAAATGTTTTAGACGCCTGTCGCGCCAATAACATCCCTGTGCTCGTTTATGCCAGTACGCCCGGGGTTGTTTACCAGAAAGACGACCTGTGCGGGGTGAATGAACGCACTCCCTACGCCCAGGAGTTTCTCTGTGACTACATGCGGAGCAAGGCCATTGCCGAGAAAATGGTCCTTGAAGCCAATTCCCATGCCCTGAAAACCATAGCCCTGCGTCCTCACCTTGTCTGGGGCCCGGGAGACACCAATCATATCCCCCATCTTCTGGGCCAGGCCAGGTGCCGACAGTTGACCCGGGTTGGAGACGGCCACAATCTCGTTGATGTCACCTATATCGATAATGCCGTGGATGCCTTTGTTCTGGCGGCAAAAAACCTGCATGGCCCGGCTTCCGGGGCAGGGAAGCCCTACTTTATCTCCCAGGGCGAGCCGGTCAATCTCTGGAATTGGCTCAATAAGTTTTTCCGGCGGCTTGATATTCCCATTGTCGAGCAGAGCATTTCGTTCCGCAAGGCTTACATGATGGGGATGTTCATGGAAAAATTTTTCCCCCTCGCCCGGATCAAACGGGAGCCCTGTATGACCCGCTTCCTCGCCGTGCAACTGGCAAAGTCCCATTGGTTCTCCATTGAGAACGCCAACCGCGATCTTGGCTATTTTCCCAAGGTTTCGACGGCGGAGGGAACCAATACCATCCTGCAATGGGTGAACAAGAACGAGCTTTGATTTTCTCCCTCCGCGCGTGTTTTTCCCTTTTGGCCTCTCAGTATTGCTTCGGTGGTTCAATATCTAACCCGTCATTCCCGCGCAGGCGGGAATCCAGAGGGATGGATGCCCGACGAAAGCATTCGGACATGACATAATTAATCGCCGGATCAATATTTTTAAAATTGCCAAGCCGTTGTAAAAAAAACAACTCGGCACTCCGTGTGGGCAAAGCGGCATAAGGAGCCGTAAAGGAATGTCCGGAATTGTACAGGTTATTTTTCAACGGCTCCTAAAAATATCTTGCAGAGAATTTCTATTTTTCATAATGTGACCGCCTGGTCATATTATGGATACTCTTCTTGTTCAGCCAAAACAAACCTTCGTGAATCTGCCGCCGGAAAAGCGCGACAACATCGTGCGTGCGGCGGTTGCCGAGTTTGCCGAACAGGGGTATCAGCGGGCAAGCCTCAACAACATCGTCAAGCAGTTGGGGATATCCAAGGGCTCGCTCTACCAGTATTTCGACAACAAGGAAGCCCTGTTCCTGCATGTGTTCGACCACTTTACCCAGCAGGTGAAGCGGTATGTCAAGGCCTCGGCAGCGGACAATGGCCGGGATGATTTTTTTGGTGTGGCCAGGCAGGTGTTGCTGGCAGGCATAGCCTTTATCGACAACCACCCGGAGTATTTTCAGGTCTATCTCAAGGTGCTGTTCGAGCGGGATGTGCCCCGCCGGGAGGAATTGGTGGCCAGGGTCCGCCTTTTTTCCCTGGAATACTTCGGTCCCCTTGCGGATCGGGCCATGGGCCAGGGCGTGTTGCGTTGCGATATCCCGGCGGAAAAGGTGGTTTTTATTCTGGATGCGATGCTGGATCGCTTTCTGCAAGGATATGCCCAGCCGTATCTCGACGGAGGGTTGGCGCTGGCCGGGATGTCCGCCAGCCGGCTCCATGATGAAATCGACAGTATGGTTGCGGTGCTGCGCACCGGTCTGCAACCCTCGGATATAGGAGATAAGTAATGGAACGGATGGTGGTTGCGGCAGGGCTTGGCGATATTCTGGAGAAGATCCGGGCCGGGGAGCGGCTCGGTACCGCGGATGGGGTTCGACTGTATAAGAGCAACGATATCCTGGCCATCGGCTATCTGGCCAACCTGGTGCGGGAGCGGCTCAACGGCGACCGCGCCTATTTCATCTACAACCAGCACGTCAACTACTCGAACATCTGCACCAATCTTTGCAAGTTCTGCGCCTTTGGCAAGGACAAGGAATCGCCTCAGGCCTACGAGATGACGGTGGAGCAGGTCAAGGCCAAGGTGCGGGAGCGGCTGGCCGAACCCATCACCGAGGTGCATGTGGTGGGCGGCATTCACCCGGATCTCCCGTATCAATATTATCTGGACATGCTGCGCGGCATCAAGGAGGTGCGGCCCGAGATCCACATCCAGGCCTTTACCTGCGTGGAGATCGCCCATCTGGCAGGGCTTGCCGGTAAATCCGTGACCGAAACCCTTACGGAGCTGGTTGCCGCCGGCTTGGGCTCCATCCCGGGCGGCGGGGCCGAGGTGTTCAGCCCCCGAATCAGGCAGCGGACCTGCGAGAAAAAGCTCTCCGGCGAGGGCTGGCTCGAGGTTGCCAAGGCCGCCCATCGCATCGGGCTCAAGAGCAACGCCACCATGCTCTACGGCCATATCGAAACCATGGAGGAGCGGGTCGAACATCTTGCCGCCCTCCGCGAGGCCCAGGATGAAACCGGCGGCTTCCTCACCTTCATCCCTCTGGCCTTCCACCCCAAGAACACCGAGCTGCACGAGCTGGCCAAGACCACCGGCCTTGACGATCTCAAGAACATCGCGGTGGCCCGCTGTTTTCTCGACAACTTTCCGCACATCAAGGCCTACTGGGTGATGATCGGCCCCAAGTTGGCCCAGATCGCCCTCTCGTTTGGCGCGGACGATGTGGACGGTACGGTGAAGGAGGAGCTGATCACCAGCATGGCCGGCGGTGAGGCCGGCGGGGCCATGGCCGACACCGAATTGATCCGGCTGATCCGGGATGCCGGACGCCAACCGGTGGAGCGGGACACCCTGTATAATGTTATTAAAGAGTATTGAAAGCCATGGATATCAAGCGGATTACGGAAAAGTCTCTGGCGGGCGAGCGGATTACCGCGGACGAGGGCGTGGCGCTTTTGGAACACGCTGATCTTTTTCAGCTGGGTTTCCTGGCCAATGCTATCCGCAGGCGAAAACACCCGGAGTCGATGGTCACCTATGTGGTTGACCGCAACATCAACTACACCGACATCTGCGTCTCTGCCTGCAAGTTCTGCGCGTTTTTCAAGGCTCCGGAAGATCCGGCCGGCTCAGTGCTCTCCTTTGGTGAGCTTGGCGAAAAAATCGTGGAAACCAAGGCACTGGGCGGCACCCAGATCCTCCTGCAGGGCGGGCTCCACCCGGATAAGCCCTTGGAGTTCTATGAGGAGATGCTCCGCTTCATCAAGGGGCACGGGATCCATATCCACGGCTTCTCCCCGCCCGAGGTCTGCCATTTCGCTTCCCTGTCCGGCTTGCCGGTGCGGGAGGTTCTGATTCGTCTGCAACGGGCCGGCCTTGATTCCATCCCCGGCGGCGGGGCGGAGATCCTCTGCGATCGGGTGCGGCAGGAAACCGCGCCGCGCAAATGCTTGACCGACGCCTGGCTCGGGGTCATGGAAGAGGCGCATCATCTCGGGATGCGCACCACCGCGACCATGATGTTCGGGCATCTGGAAACATTGGCCGAGCGGGTCGAGCACCTTGCCAGGGTACGCGACCTGCAGGACAAGACCGGCGGCTTCACCGCCTTTATCCCCTGGCCCTTCCAGCCGGACAATACGGCGCTTTCCCATCTTCCCAAGACCACCGCCTTTGCCTACTTGAAGATGCTGGCCCTTTCCCGGATCTTTCTCGATAATATCGACAACATCCAGGCCTCCTGGGTGACCCAGGGGCCCAAGATCGCCCAGCTCTCGCTCTTTTTCGGGGCCAATGATTTCGGCAGCACCATGATCGAGGAGAATGTGGTGGCTGCGGCCGGGGTGGGTTTCCGCCTTTCCGAGCAGGAGATCCGGGCGTTGGTGGAAGGCGCCGGCTGTGTGCCCAGGCAGCGCAGAATGGACTACTCTCTGGTGTAGGATGCAGGAATACCCTCGCTACCTCTACCGGGCGCCCTTTGTCGTGCCGGGCCATGGCCCGGTCATCGCCGACGGCGCGGTGCTCACCGAAGACGGGCTGATCGCGGCGGTGGGGTCGTATGCCGATCTGAAAGACGCTGATGCCCAGCTGAAGGACTATGACGGTCACGTCATTACCCCTCCCCTGGTCAACTGCCATGCCCACCTCGAACTCTCTTGCCTGGCGGGGCTGACCGGGGATCCCCCGACGCCCGGCGACATGACCGGCTGGATCAGGGGGCTGCTCGCCGCCCGGGCTGAAAATCCCGATCCGGAAACCGTGCAGGATGC
>DASWIU010000279.1:0-2886 GCA_036397515.1 Desulfurivibrionaceae bacterium
CGGGATCGGCGGCGGCATCGACCAGTTGTTTTTCCCGGAACGGCTGCCCACCCCGACCTTCGGCACCGGCGGCATCCTCTGGACCAGCCTGACCCTGGGGCTGCTCACCGTGCCGGTGGTGATCGTGGCCACCGAAGAGGCCCTGGGCTCCATTCCCCCCGGCATCCGGGAAGGCTCCCAGGCCCTGGCCGCCACCAAGCTCCAGACCCTGACCCGCATCCTGCTGCCCATGGCCTCCCCCGGCATCCTCACCGGCTTCATCCTGGCCATGGCCCGAGCCGCGGGCGAGGTGGCCCCGCTGATGATCACCGGGGTGGTCAAACTGGCCCCGGCCCTGCCCCTGGACGGGGTTTTCCCCTTCCTCCACCTGGACCGGAAATTCATGCACCTCGGGTTTCATATCTACGACATCGGCTTCCAGTCCCCCAACGTGGAGGCGGCCAAGCCCATGGTCTACGTCACCACCCTGCTGCTGATCCTGATCGTGCTCGCCATGACCAGCACGGCCATCTATCTGCGCAACAAGATGCGGCAACGCCATTCCGTGGTCGATGTGTAAGCGCTTACCGAATGAGTACGCACGATACCTGATTGCCTGAACCCGTAATCAGTTACTGACGGAGCCTCTTGCAGAAAACAAAAAAGTCCCCTCCCTCTTCGGGGGGAGGGGAGTAAATGTGGCAGCCTTTTTCAATCTTGCAAGGGGCTCTAACGAGGAGAGAACATGTCAACAACCGGCACCGCCATAATCCACATCGACAACCCGCAGGTCGAGATCGAGAACCTGAACCTCTATTACGGGACGAGCCAGGCGCTCAACAACCTGACCTTCGGGATTCCCGGCCAACAGGTAACCGCCCTGATCGGCCCCTCGGGCTGCGGCAAATCCACCCTGATCCGCTGCATCAATCGGATGAACGATCTGGTGGACGGACTGCGCCTGGAAGGGACCATCAAGATCAACGGCGAGGATATCAACGACCCCAGCCTCGATGTGATCGAGCTCAGGCGCAAGGTCGGCATGGTCTTCCAGAAATGGAACCCCTTCCCCAAGTCCATCTACGAAAACATCGTCTATGGACTCAGAATCGCGGGCATCCAGGACAAGGGTGTGCTCGACGAGGCCGCGGAGAAATGTCTGAAGCGGGCCGCCCTCTGGGACGAGGTCAAGGACCGGCTGCACCAGTCGGCCATGGGTCTTTCCGGCGGCCAGATGCAGCGGCTCTGCATCGCCCGCGCCATTGCCGTTAGCCCGGAGATCATCCTCATGGACGAGCCCTGCTCGGCCCTGGACCCACGCTCCACCTCCCGGATCGAGGATCTCATCCGCGAACTGCGGGGAGAATACACCATCATCATCGTCACCCATAACATGCAGCAGGCGGCGCGGATCTCCGATTACACGGCCTACATGTACCTCGGGGAGCTGATCGAATACGGGCCGACCCAGACCCTGTTCACCATGCCGGAGAAGAAGGAAACCGAGGATTACATAACCGGCCGCTTCGGCTGAAAGTAAACGTCCAGCAGCACCGCATCTGCTTTGTCATCGGCCTGTTCATGTGCAATAGCACACTTCGCAGACCTCTTCCGCGCATCTGCGGCACTGCTGAACCGTTATGCCTTCTTGGTTATGCTTCTTTCCGGCCCCGACTTCTCAGTTACTCAGGAACAAACCTGCGAAAGAGCCACAATTCCCCTTGACATAATCGGCCTGTTCCTCTATTTTTCGACGGTTCTTTGCCCGGCACTAATGGGGGATCGTCTAACGGTAGGACTGCAGACTCTGACTCTGCCTATCGGGGTTCGAATCCCTGTCCCCCAGCCAAGATATAGCAAGGGTTTCCATGAATCATGGAAACCCTTTTTTTATTCTGGTTGCGTCTGGGTTGCAGATGGTTGCAATGGAGCTGTAAACGCGCACGTAAAATAAGAAAATTCTACAAATAACCGCAGAAAAATTCTAATCCAAAACCACGCCGGAACAGAAGGTTAACTCGACCCGCCTACCAATTTCCGTTTCTGCTTAAGGCTTTCCCGCAATCTCTGGGTATGCCCCCAGGGAACCTCGCATTCTTCAAAAATATCCTCCCATCCCGAAAGGCTGGCGTAGATTTCCTCAAGCAAACGGCGACACCTTTGAGCCGACAAGCCAAACCGCCGCCCCTCGTTCAGGATATCCTCGCGGGAGAAGGGGCCATCCGTCCCGTTGATTTGCAGGATATGGCGCTCCTGATAAATATTGGGGGTGATATCGTATCCCGGCGACAGTTCCCAGCCTTTGTTCGTGTGGAGCATTGAAAAATTTTGCAGATGATCGTCCGTGTTTTGAAGAAGGACATTGATCACCATCCACCGGAAAAGGCTGCCCAGATCCACCTCCGGCCGGCAGGAAATGCGCCGAACCACATCCGCCATGGCCGAATACGACGAGAGGTACGGATTCTCCTCGCCGGTCATGGTGCGCATGCTCACAATCGCATTCCGCCCGCCTGCCGTTGTAACATCAAACCGTTTTACGAGCAGAATCTCCCGATCCCCTACAGCGAGGCGCTGCAACTCAGGGATGTCGAGCCCGGCTTTTCGCGCCAACAGCATGCCCGCCTGCTCAAGGGAAACCCAAAGAGAGGGGGAGAGGTCCCGGATGCTGGCGAATTTGGCGAGCCAGAGGTGATTGTCCATGCGCACCAGCACCTTGGGCCGTGCTCCCCCGGCGGAACTGCCGCAGGCGAGCAGATGTTTCAACGCCTTGTTCTCGGTATCGATGTTCCCCTCAAAAACCGCGGCCTCTTGCATCGCCTTGCTGATCCGGTTGAAGTCGATACTGTGATCTTCACCCCGGACCTTTGCCGGGTGCTTTTCCGCATAGAGCAAACGGCCTAGCCC
>DASWIU010000280.1:0-9212 GCA_036397515.1 Desulfurivibrionaceae bacterium
CGACCGCAAAATGAGTAAGGCAAAAGAAGCACTCTCTCCGAAAAAGAGGCCTTAGAAAAACAATGAGCTATCTGATCATCTGCACCGTGGCCCTTGCGGTTTCCGGCCTGACCCTCTTCTCCGGCTTCGGCCTGGGCACCATCCTGATGCCGGTCTTTGCCCTGTTCTTCCCGGTGGAGGTGGCAGTGGCCGCCACGGCCATGGTGCATCTGGCCAACAACCTCTTCAAGGCCGCTCTGTTCGGCAAAAAGGCCGATCTCGGCATCGTTGCCCGGTTCGCCTTGCCCGCAGCCCTGGCAGCCATGCTCGGCGCTTTGCTGCTCAATCGGCTCAGCACCATGCCGCCGATCAACCATTATTACCTGGGCGATCACCTGTTCACCATTACCTGGCTCAAATCGGCCATTGGGGTGTTGATCATGGGCTTTGCCCTGGCCGAGTTATGGCCGGGCCTGAAAAAACTCTCTTTCCCGCCCCGCTACATCCCCGTCGGCGGGATCATTTCCGGTTTCTTCGGAGGGCTGTCCGGGCACCAGGGAGCACTGCGCACCGCCTTTCTGCTCCGGGCCGGGCTGAGCAAGGAGACCCTCATCGGCACCATGGTCCTCTCCGCCATTGTCGTCGATATCAGCCGGATGCTGGTGTATGGCACGACTTTTTTCATCCGGGATTTTGAGGCGATGCAGGCCAAAGACGGCTTCGGCCTAGTGGCGGCTGGGACCATTGCCGCCTTTCTGGGAACCTTCTCTGCCTCGCGTTTTCTGAAAAAGATGACCCTGCAGTCGGTGCAGACTCTGGTGGGCGGGCTGCTCCTGTTGCTGGCCGTGGCGTTGGGGACGGGATTACTCTAATACCTTTTAATCGACATCAAATTAATTCCCTCCCCCCTTGCGGGAGGGGTTGGGAGAGGGAGAAGTTGCCATTATATCGGCAGGTTGCAGCTACCCCCACCCCCAACCCCTCCCCTTGCGGGAGGGGTGTTTTTTAGAAATATTAAGAGTTACAAGATACCAGGCAGGATATATTAGACAAGGAGTTGAAACAACCATGAATCTGTTCAGACTGTTGCCCGTGATTCTCAGCATACTGGTGCTTGGCGCCCATTTCTACCGGGCAGGGCATCTCCTGCTTGCCGGGGGAACGCTGCTTGCCCTCGGCCTGCTCTGTATCCGGCGGCCATTGGCGGTTCGGCTCATGCAAGGGCTGCTCGTGGCCGGCGCAGTGGAATGGCTGGCCACCGCAGGCCGGCTGGTCATGTTCCGCCAGGCCCAAGGACTCCCCTGGCTCCGCCTCGCATTGATCCTCGGCCTGGTTGCCCTTTGCACCCTGCTCTCCGCTCTGGTCTTTAAAACAAAGGGGCTCAAGGCCCGATACAATCTTGCGCCCAAGGAGCAGGGAGAAAATTGAGACCGGACGGCCTCAGCCAGCCCATTGCGCACCACAACCCATTTTCTTCTGGACAAAGATTAAGATAAACCTTAAATTGCATTCATACATGGAACCGCGAAACCGATCAGCCATTTCCAAGGAGAACGCCATGCCCATCTATGAATACCGCTGTCAGGACTGCAAAGGACTATTCGAAACCATTGTCACCTCGGCAGAAGCCTCCGTCGAGGTGGTCTGTCCGAAATGCGCCAGCAGCATGGTGAAAAAAACCATCTCCGCCTCAAGCTTCCGGATTGCCTCCGGCTCAAGCTCCATCCCCTCCGGGGCGCTCTCGGGCTGTTCCACCAAATCGGGTTTTTCCTGAGCCTGAAAACCATGCGGCCGGTCCGGCCGCACCACCCCCTGCTCCTCCCCGGATGTGATTCAAACGGAAGGCATCTCTGCCTGCTTCAACCGTGCCGGTCGCGGTCGAGTACCGTTCTGATCCGAAAAGCCAGGTCATGCAGAGTGAGGGGCTTCATTATATAGTCCCGGATTCCCATGGTCTTGGCCCGCTCCTCCGTCATCTGTTCGCTGAAGCCGGTGCAAAGAATAATCAAAATCTCCGGCCTGATCTCGAGAAGGCGGGCTGCCAGCTCCCCGCCGGTCAGGCCGGGCATGGTCTGGTCGGTTATGACCAGGTCAAATTTCCCTGGGGTCTCGGCAAAAATTCGGAGCGCCTCCTCGCTGTCCGTCAACCCCACCACCGAATAGCCGAGGTGCCGGAGCATGCTGCCGGACATCTTGACGATCTGTTCCTCGTCGTCCACCAGCAGAATGGTTTCCGTGCCCCTGGGAGGCGAAACCGCGACATCCCCGGTTGCCGCCTGCTCTCGGGGTTCTTCGGCGGCAACCACCGGGAGATAGACCTTGAAAACCGACCCCTGCCCCTTCTCGCTGTAAACGTCGATCCGCCCCCGATGGGCCTTGACAATGCCATGCACCAGGGCCAGGCCCAGCCCGGTCCCCTTGCCCTGCGCCTTGGTGGTGAAGTACGGCTCAAAAATCCTCTCCCGCGTTGCCCTCTCCATGCCCATCCCGCTATCCCCCACGGCCAGACAGGCATAGCGCCCCGGGGCGAGCTGTTCATGCAGGAATTGCTGCTCACCGTTGATGACCACCTCCCGCAGGTTCACCTCCAGAACCCCGCCTGTTTCCTCCATGGCGTGGAAGGCATTGGTGCAAAGATTCATAACCACCTGCTGGATCTGGGTAAGATCGGCGGATACCGGCCCGCAGTCCGGGTCAATATCAAGCCTGATCTCGATGGTTGCGGGCAGGGAAGCACGCAGCAGCTTGATATTTTCCTTGATGATAAGCTGGAGAAAAAGGGTAACGCGCTCCTGTTCCCGCCGGCGGCTGAAGGTGAGGATCTGCTGGACGAGGTTCTTGGCCCGCAGTGCCGCCTTCATCACCTCGTCCACGTTCCACTGCGCCCTTTCCTGCTCCGGCATTTGCAGGAGGGCCAGTTCCGTATAGCCGATGATCGGGGTGAGGATATTGTTGAAGTCGTGGGCAATGCCTCCGGCCAGAGTGCCGATGGCCTCCATCTTCCGGGCCTGCTGGAGCAAGACCTCCATCCGCTCCCGCTCCTCGTCCGCCTGCAGGCGTTCCAACTCGGCAACCGCCCTGGCCTGGAGAATCTGCATGATATCCTTGGTCCTGGCCGGGGGTTCCAGTTTGCGGCGGGAGATGCCGCAGAGAATACCCAGCGGTTCCTTGTTCCGCCCAAGAAGAGGAATCCCGGCGTACCCCTCGGCACCCAGCGCGGCCAACGTCCGGTCCTCTGGATAGAGGGCGGCAACATGCTCGGGAAAAACGCAGTAGCCTTTTCGGCTCACATCTTCGAAGGGGCTGCCCGGCAGGGCGCAGGAATAGCCGGGCACCATCTTGCCGTCCAGCACCATGGCCATGGCCATGATGGTCTCTCCCTCGTGCAGCCTGCCGAGGATGGCGCACTCGCAACCCAGGTATTCGCAGAGGTTTCGCACAATCGTCCCAAACAGCTCCTGCCCGGTAAGGCCGGCCGCGCTTTCCGCCAGCATCTGTACGGTTCTCTCGGCTTGCCGGTTTACCGCAAAATCCTGCATCAGGGTCTGCCGCATCCGGTTGATCGCCTCCACCACCAGGCCGATTTCATCCTTGTCCGCGTGTCGGGCCGGGCGCTGAATAACCAAGGGACTGGCAAGCCGGTCGAGGCTCAAGGAGCCGGCATAGGCGGCCATGGTCTTGAGATGGCGACCCACCATCAAATAAAAGAGGAAGAAAATGAAGGCCGAAACAAAGAAGGTTTTAACGCCTTGGGTAACGAGGATGACCACGACCCGGTCCAGCAGACGGGCATATACCTCATCCAGACCGGCGACCACAACCAGGGTGCCGAGCTGCATCTCCTGGCCCCGGTGCATATAGTGAAGCGGGAATTCCTCTCGGATCGCCCGTCCGGTCACGGGGGTTCCGGCGGCCAGGAACGAGGCGCCGTCCTTGCGGATCTCCACAAAGCCCACATCGGGCAGATCAAGGACTCCTTGGAGCTGCACTCGGAGAGTTCTTTCGTTGAAGGTCCAGAGCCCCTCACTGAAACTTTTCAGATGACTTCTTTCAATCTGCCCGAAGTTGGCGTCGATGGTCTTCAGATCGCGCTGGTACTCGAAATAAAGCTGCACCCCGGTGCTGAAAAAGGTGACCAGCGAGCTGAAGAGAACGATGTACAGAATGAAGCGGTATCCGATACTGCGCCGCCAGGAGAGGGCTGGGGTGTCTGCCGCCCGGTTTTGCAACGCCCTGATTCTCCGCAAGAATTCTGAACTCATCGAACAATCGCCTTTTCATAGCGGCCAAGCGCCTGCTGCCGGATGCGCTCGTAGGCGCCGTCTTGCTTCATCTTCCGCAGCTCCGCGTCAATGCGGGGAATCAGGGCCTGATGCTTCTTGTGCAGATAGAGGAACCAGTCTCCGGCCAGGAAGGGCGGCGCGAGGATGCGGACTCCCTTGATCCCCAGACGGTTGATCGCCTCCATTCCCACCAGCCGGTCAATAAGGGCAATCTTCACCCGGCCCTGATCGAGCATCCGAAAGAGCTGGTCCGCGCTGTCAACCATGATCCGGGAAGGATGCTGCTGGGTGGTGCGTTCCAAAATCTTCCAACCGGTGACAATACCCAGCTCATAGGGAACAAGACTTTCCGGCCCGGACACCGGAAAATTCCCCTCCCGGCTGAAGACCACCATCTGGTACTGCATGACGGATTCAGTGGTCCGCACCAGGTTGGGATAGATGCTGTCCAGCCCGGCGACCCGGCAGATATCACCGTCGTCGATGCCGGCGTTGGCGTTTTGCAAGGCGCGCTCCGCGGGCAGGACCTGAATCTCGAAGGCGATCCCCAGGCGGGCAAAGAGTTCCCGGTAGAGAAGGTCGAGAAAGCCGTCGTGGGCGGGTGTGCTGATCGGGGCAAAAGCAAAGGTATTGAGCATCAGAGGGGAGGTTCGGGCAGAGGCCTGGCCCGCCATACAGAGGAGAACAAAAAACAAGATACATACAGCTCGTTTGATCATGGCGCTCCTGGCAACCTCCGGGGAAGAAGCACAATTTGCGGCTGGTCTGCTTTTTTGTTCCACTATAGCACAGCCCGGTTGCGGTCATAAAAAAAATTCCCAGCCGCCGACTTTTGGCTTCAGTAGTACACCCGAAACGCACAGGCGAGGGTGGCTGGAACAGAGCCGAATTCAGAACGGACAGCGTCGTCCTCCGGATGATCGCCCCTGGGGAAAGACAGGGTAACCGCCAATTCCGCCTCATCGGAGAGCGAATACACCCCATTGAGGCTGAGCAGCTGGGAATGATCGCTCCAGTTGGCAAGAACCAGGGCCTGCCCGGTCAGCAGCGGGGAAAACTCGTAGCTTGCGCCCAGGGCGGTGTAGTCCCGGCCGGTATATCCCTCCCGCGGGGTGCCGGCGGCCAGGGCCTGGTTCAGGGCCTCGGTGGAACTGTATCCTTGGCCATGGTGGAACTGTTCCAGCCGCAGCTCCAGGCTGCCGGCAAAGCGGTGCTCAAACCCCACGCTCACCTCTGCTCCGCCGGATAACCCATCTCGTTCCGGGGCTGCGTAATGCCCCTCCCCCCGGATGCCCAGCCAATCGAAAAGCTCGCCTTGCAACGAACCGCCGGTTATCCGATGATCACGCACCGAGCCGCCGAGCAGCGCCCATTCCCATTCGTGGCGGTTGACGACCAGCCTGGCCAGCAGCGAGTTCCGGCTCCAGTCGGGCCGGTTGCGCCACTCGCTATCCACGGCGCTCTCGGGCGCATACCCCAGCACTCCCACCAGGCTCAGCTGGGCCAGGTTTCCCAGCCGCACCTCGGCCCGGCCGCTGTCCACCCCCGGCTTGTAGGCCCGGTAAAAGGTTTGCGCCGCAAAGGGGGCAAAAAAATCGTTGGGGGAGAAATACATGGTGGTGGCCAGATTCACCGGTTGCCGGCCGAGGCTCCACTCGATATTTTGCCGCACATAATGGAGGGCGGCGGTATCCACGCTCAGATTCGCCTCGGAGTTGCCGCTCTCATGCTGCTGCCAGGAAAGCAGCCCGCTCCGTTCCGCCCCGGCGGGCCCGGCGCCAAGACCGGGACTCGGAGTGGCACGGATATTCTCCAGGAGGTTCAGGTCAAAGCGGGTATCTTCCCGATAGTTTGCCGCCATCAGCAGCCGCTGGTCCAGGTCCCAAGACAGATCCTCCCGGCTGTCATAGAACGCCGGGGCCTCGGGGTTGCGGCTATAAGCAGCGCCCAGGCCGGTAAAACCCCGCAGGCTGAGAGAACCATCCTCGGACCGCCACTCGGTAAACCCCTGCCCGGAGGCAGGAAAAAATAAGAGCACGCCCAGGCAAGCCGCGGGCAGAGAGAAGAACCCCCTTCTCACCCGCGCACCTCATCGTGCTCCAGCCTGCCGTCCCGGAGATGGATAAGCCGGTGGGCCCGATCCATGACCCGCTGGTCATGGGTGGAAAAGAGAAAGGTTATCCCCTGCTCTTGGTTGAGGCGCGCCATGAGATCGAGGATCGCATCCGCCGTGGCCGAATCCACGTTGGCGGTGGGCTCATCCGCCAGGACAATGGCGGGCCGGGAAACAATGGCCCGGGCAATGGCCACCCGCTGCTGCTGGCCGCCGGAAAGCTCATCGGGCCTGCGCTCGGCCAGCTCGGCCATGCCCACCTCGGCCAGCACCGCCATGACCCGCTTGCGTCGCTGGGCAAAGGGAATATTCTGCAGGGCCAGAACGAACTCGGCATTCTCGCAGGCAGTCAGCACCGGATTCAGGTTGTAGGACTGGAAGACAAAACCGATGCGGTCGCGCCGCAGCCGGGCCAGACCGCTGCGCCCCAGCTCGGCGAGATCGCGCCCCTCCAGCCGCACCTTGCCAAGAGTTGGCTCATCCAGGGCGCCGATGAGATTGAGGATCGTCGTCTTCCCTGAGCCGGACGGCCCGCAGAGCACGCTGAATTCCCCGGCCTGCACCGTAAGGGAAAAATCCGTCACCGCAGAGACCTGCACCTTGCCCTGCTGGTAAATCCGGCTGACATTTTCGAGCTGCACAAGCGGGGTGTTGTTCATGGTCTGCTCTTAATCCCTGTTTTCCATTTCCGTTTCAATCCGGCAAGTTCCAAAGGCAATGCCGGGCTGTGTCGGGTTTCGCGATAACGCTCTACCCGACCTACGGGCTGATTACGAAGTAATCTCAGTCAAGTCCTTTATTCCCATGCGGTCAAAATCCCATTGGCCCGCCGCCGAGCACCGGAGAGGCTGCCGAAAAAAGGCTTTGCACTGTTTGAGGCGAAGCCGAGTTTGCAAAGCCCCGGCAGCATCGAGGAGCACAGGGCATCCCGCCTTCGGCGGGACAAGGGACACAGGGGGCCCTTTCTTTGGTTCGTTTCTTTGGGCAAGCAAAGAAATGAACAGAAGGATGAAGCATATTCCCCGAGTTGTCGAGATTACCTATTAATCAGATACCCTTTTACCCCTGTTTCAAATTCTCCACCGGCGTAGTCCTACCCGCCTTAAAAGCGGGAAAGATCCCGGCCAAAAGGGTCAGGGAAAAAACCGCCCCGGCTATCCACATGGCACTTTCCCTGTACAGCCGAAACTTCATCACCGGATCCACAAGAACCCCGCCGGCGCTGTAATCCTCCCCAATCTGACTGCTGAAATCAATGCCGATTCTGGCCATATAGAGGAACCAGGGCGTGGTGATAATCATCCCCAAAATCAACCCCAAAATCCCGAGCCAGCAGGACTCCAGGAGCACCAGCCGCACCACCTGGCCCGGCATCATCCCCAGGGCCATCATGATCCCAAATTCCCGCCGCCGTTCCATGACGCTCATCAGCAGGGTGTTCATGATCCCGGCGGCGATGACCAGACCCACCAGAAACTGGAGCAGATAATTGAACAACCGGTCCACCTTGATAAGCCCGGCCAGATCCGGCTGGCTCTCCTGCCAGCGGAGCACACCAATCTCCGGTCTTGCGGCCCACAACCCGGCCAGCTTGCCCTGAACAGTTTTCGCGGCCCGGTGATCACTGAGAAAGATCGCCACCAGGGAAGCGGCCTCGGGCTCGTAGTTAAGGCCCTTGCGCACCAGGGCCAGGGGCAAAAGGACCACGCCCCCGTCCACCGAGTCGTCCCCGGTCCGGAAAATGCCGCTCACCCGGCCCAGCTCGCTGACCAGCTCCCCATCCTTGTCGGTCAGGGTGAAGATCAGCTTCTTGCCCAGACGCAGGTTCAACTTTTCCGCCATCTTTGCCCCGACCACCACCCCGTGCTCCTCATCGGCTGAAAAAAGCCGCCCCTCCACCAAAGTGCGCAGGAAGATATTGTGGGCCGGGGTTTCCCGGGCAGGATCGATGGCGATAAAGGAGCCGCCCACGCTCTTGGCGCCGCTGGCGAACATGGCCTGCCCCATGATGCGGACCTGCGCACCGGTTACGCCCGGGATGTGCAAGGCCCGCTGCCGCACAGCTTCTGCATCGAGCAGCCGCTTATCCAGGGTCGGGGTATCCTGGTAGTCCGGATGCTCCACGCTCAGATGCCCCAGCCCCATCACCGCGCTGGTGTTGATCATGTTGGTGTAGGCATAATCGCTGGAGGCGGTAAAGGTCACGGAGAGCAAGACGCCGAAGGCCACGGAAAAGGCGGTGATCACGCTCCTCCGTTTGCTGCGCATCAGGGTTCGCCAGGCCATGGTTCCGAGCTGCATCAATATTCCCTTAATGATAATGGTCTTGTGATAACTCGAAATTCACTTCAAGCAGGTGCTTCGACAGGGCTCAACACGAACGGAATATTAATACATTAAGACAACATCCGTTCGGCCTGAGCCTGTCGAAGGCAGTTGTTGTTATGACTCCATCAGTGATGATATATGGCATCAAGCGGCTTGAGCATCGCCGCCTTGAGCGCGGGATAGAGGATGGCCAGCCCGGCCACCAGGTAGAGAAAAAGAACGGGCAGCAGCACACTGTTGACGGTGACCACGCAGTACCATTTCGCATCCAGGGCGACCCCGGCAATGGTGGAGGAGGATTGGACCAAACCGGAAAAATCGATGGGATGATAGCTGAAATACAAGGCAAGGGGCACCCCTGTGGCCAAGGCCAGAATTGCGGCCACGGTGACCTGGAGCATGCTCTCCATAACGATCATGGCGAAAAGCCCCCAGGGGGAAAAGCCCAGGGCCTTCATCACCCCGAACTCGGGGATCCGCTCAAAAACACTCATCAGCAGGGCGTTGAG
>DASWIU010000281.1:0-9672 GCA_036397515.1 Desulfurivibrionaceae bacterium
AAAAAAGACCATCCCATGGAACGGCTCATGGCCATTGTCGAGGAAGAGGGCCGCACCCTCGTAACGACCACCGGCATCCACCTGGCCCGGCGGATCGGCGAGGCCTTGAGCAACGCCTACCAGGGCGAGCTTGATTTCGCCTACGGCGATGGAGAAAAAAGCATCCGGCTCAACTGGTCCCGAGATTAACCGGACGCTCCGGGCTCCGGCCCGTGCCGGAGCAAGAAGAGCGGCGTTGTCGGAAAAGATACCCGTGGCGTTTGTTGTCTGAAAAGGAGGAAACATGCAGATACCCCTACAGATCACCTATCGCAACATGGAAGTCTCCGAGGCCATTGACACCTACATCCGCGACAGAGCGGCAAAGCTGGACAACTCCTGCAAAAACATGGTCGGCTGTCGGGTGGTGGTGGAAGCGCCCCACAAACATCAGCACAAAGGCGGCCTCTACCACGTAAGCATCGACATCACCCTGCCCAAGGAAACCATCATCATCAACCGCGAACCCGAACTGCACCAGGCCCATCAGGACGCCCATGTTGCGGTGCGGGACGCCTTCGACGCAGCCCAGAAACAGCTGCGGGCTTACGTGAACCGCCAGAAGGGGGAGGTCAAAATCCATGAGGCAAGCCCGCACGGCCGGATCTCCGAGTTCTATCCCATGGAGGACTACGGCCGCATCGCCAGCGTTGACGGGGGCGACATCTACTTTCACCGCAACAGTGTTCTGAACCTGGATTTCGACGCGTTGGAGATCGGCACCGAGGTCCGCTTTGTCGAGCGGACCGGCGATGAAGGGCCGCAGGCAAGCAGTGTCTGGGTTGTCGGGAAACACCATCCCGAGGAATGAGCTGTTTTGGTGCAAGGCAATGGCCCGGCTAATTTCTTTAAGGTAACCCCCCGGCTTTGCGGGGGGAGTCGTAAAGGTTTGACCTTTACTGCAATCGTGTTCAGGCTGTTCCTGTGAATGTAGCGCCTTTATTCCCCCCTTTGTTAAAGGGGGAGGCAAATAGTGTTGCCGCCTTGGACGGCTCATGGTTTTGTCGGCGCCTTTGAGGCGCTCCCAATAAACCACGGGCTGTGCCGGTGGTGACTCACTTTCCGGCATAAACGGAGGCAAGAGCATGGGACAGCAGAAGGAGGGAATCAAAACGGCGATCCGGGATGAGTTTCTCGGCCGCTTCCGCAGCATGAACGCCAAGGCCGGGGATGTGCTTCCCGTGAGGTGGCTCTATGACGATTTCATGGCGAACCTGAGCGTCAAGGAGCAGCAGGCTTTGGAGGAGGCAATCAACGAAATGATCCGGGAAGGCTTGATCGAGTATGTCAGCGGGGTAAAGCCGACCTATGCCCTGACCCAGAAAGGGGTGGATATCCTCTGCTGACCGGCGCTGCCGGTCTGGGGTCTTGCCGGAAATCCAACCATGGCAAATTAAGGAGCATTATGTCTCCTGAAGAGTCGGATACCTTCCCCCCTGCGGTCATTACCGCCTTCCTCTGCGGGGATGTGATGACCGGCCGCGGCATTGACCAGGTGCTGCCCCATCCCTGCGAGCCCGAGATTCATGAAGCGTATCTGCGCAGCGCCTTGGGCTACGTGCGGCTTGCCGAAGCGGTGAACGGCCCGATTGCCAGGCCGGTCGCTTATTCCTACATCTGGGGCGATGCCCTGGCGGTGTTGGCCGAGCAGCAGCCGGACCTGCGGATAGTCAATCTGGAAACCAGCGTGACGACCAGCAGCGACTTCTGGCCGGACAAGGGCATCAACTACCGGATGCACCCGGAAAACATCGGCTGCCTGACCGCGGCCGGCATCGACTGCTGCACCCTGGCCAACAACCATGTCCTCGATTGGGGCCGGGCCGGCCTGGCCGAGACTCTGGAGGTTCTGCAGCAGGCCGGCATTGCCACCACGGGCGCGGGCCGCGACCGGCAGCAGGCGGAAACCCCGGCGATCTTTCCCCTCCCGGGCAAGGGCCGCCTCCTGGTTTTTGCCTGGGGTTCCGGCACCAGCGGCGTGCCCCCGGATTGGGCCGCCGGCCCTGCAAGACCAGGCGTCAACCTGCTGCCCGATTTCTCCGACCACACGCTGGCGCGGATACAAACGGCGGTGGCTGCTGCCCGACAGCCGCGGGACGTGGTGCTCCTTTCCCTCCACTGGGGCGGCAACTGGGGCTACCATGTCCCGGCCGAGGAAAGGCGTTTTGCCCACCACCTCATCGACGAGGCCGGGGTTGACGCGGTGTACGGCCATTCGTCCCACCACCCCAAGGGCATCGAGGTGTACCGGGACAGATTGATCCTCTACGGCTGCGGCGATTTCCTCAATGATTATGAAGGGATCTCGGGCTATGCGCAGTTCCGCGCCGATCTCACCCTCATGTATTTTCCTGCCTTTGAAGCCTCTTCCGGCAGGCTGGCGCGGCTCAATCTGGTGCCCATGCGGATCAAACGCTTGCAGGCCGTTCGTCCCGGCCCGGATGATTGCCGATGGCTGGCCGGAATCCTGAACCGGGAGGGGCAACAGTTCGGCACCCGGGTGGAACCGGCCGGGGAGCAGATGCTCAGCCTCAAGTGGGATTAGCCGATGCGAGAACATGACGCCTTACCCATGGCCCGGGAGATCATGCTGGAGTTCGCGGCGCAAACCGGGCTGTCGCCGGCCGTTGCCAATCCGCGCCGCTATCTGTGGACCGACGCCTTTGCGGTGTGCAATTTCCTGGAGCTGTATCGCCTAAGCGGTGACGACATCTTCCAGGATCTCGCCCTGGCCCTGGTGGCTCAGGTGCACAACATCCTCGGCCGACACCGGCCGGACGATCCGCGCCGTGGCTGGATCAGCGGCCGGGCCGAGGCCGAGGGCAGACTGCACCCCACCGCCGGCGGGTTGCGGATCGGCAAGAAGCTGAACGAGCGGGGCGCGGCCGAGCCGTTTGCCGCCGACCTGGAGTGGGAGCGGGACGGGCAGTACTATCATTACCTGACCAAATGGATGCATGCCCTGAACCGGGTGAGCACCGCCACCTCCGAGCCGAGATACAATCTCTGGGCCAAGGAGCTGGCCAAGGCGGTGCATGCCGCCTTTGTCGTTGATCCGGGCGGGCACAGGCATATCCATTGGAAGATGAGCATCGACCTTTCCCGGCCGCTGGTTCCGTCCATGGGCCAGCACGACCCCCTGGACGGCTTGGTCACCTTGCAGCAGCTTCGGGCCTGCGGCCCCCAAGCTGGGGAACAGCCGGATCTAAGCCGGGAGATCCGCGAGCTGGAATCCGTCTGCCAAGGCCGGGATTGGGCCACCGACGACGCGCTGGGCATCGGCGGTCTTTTGTGCAGCGCCTGGCAGACGGCCCGGCTGATCGCCGAGGGATCTGTTGTCATGCCGCCTGGGCTGCTGCAAGAGATGCTCGACGCCGCGCTTGTCGGCCTGCCCGCCGTGGCGGGGATGAATATTCCGGCCCTGCCCGCCGACTACCGGCTCGCCTTTCGGGAGCTGGGGCTCGCCATCGGGCTGCATGCCGCGGAGCGGCTGCAGGGGCTGGTGGCGGAAAAACCGGCCCTGTTTGCCGGGCATGACCGCTTGTCCGCCCAGCTGGTGCAGCTGCTGCGGTACAAAGCCTTTGCCGGCGTTCTGGAGCAGTTCTGGCTTGCCGGCCAAAATCGAAAGGCCAAGACCTGGATCGACCATCGCGAGATCAACATGGTCATGCTGGCAACCAGCCTGGTCCCGGACGGTTTTCTGCGGATTTGCGGGAAGTGACCGATCCCCCCAACCGAAATTCATGACGCAAAATCAAGGCCCTTGTAGCAAACAACATCCTCCGGGCAAACTCCGGGGGAAGAAGAGTAACCATCTGAAGAGGAGCTGAAACCATGCGTACCGGAATCCTTGCTGTTGCCATGCTGTTGTTGGGTTGCGCCGTGGCGTTTGCCGAGCAGCCCGCGCAAAAACGTGTTGTCGCCACCATTGATCCCGACGGGGTGCAGCGGGTACAGATGACGGGCGGGGAATATTATTTCGACCCCAATGTCGTGGTGGTGAAAGTCAATGTGCCGGTGGAACTGGAGGTCAAGAAGGCGGGCGGCATGGCGCCCCATGATATCGTGCTCAAGGCGCCCGAGGCGGGGATCAACTTTGCCGAGAGCCTGGGCAGCGAGTTTAAGGTCATCCGCTTCACCCCGACCAAGGTCGGCAGCTATCCCTTTGAGTGCACCAAGCGGTTTCTCTTCTTTGAAAGCCACAAGGCGCGGGGCATGCGCGGCGTGCTTGATGTCACGCCGTAACGGGGGAGGACGGAAATGATTCCCATCGGCGCGGAGACCCCGCAGGCAATCAGGTTGCTGATCCCCTGGCTCGCTCTGGGGCACGGCACCTTCAACTCCCTGGTGATGCTGTTCTTTTGCTATCAGGGATGGCTGGGCCATGTCATCCGGCGCCACCGGCTGGCCGATGCCCCGGCGCCCCTGCCGGTGGTGCGCAGACACCGCCGGCAGGGACCGTGGCTCGTCATGCTCGGCTGGACCGGTTTTGTTGCCGGAATGACCATCGTGCTGCTCGACAAGGGGAAGGTGGTGACGCCGCATCCCCTGCATTTCAGTCTCGGGCTGTCGATTGTCCTGACCCAGGGAGGAGCCTGGGCCGCTTCCCGGATGATCACGGGGCGCGGGCCGGAGGGCCGCAGCCGCCATCGTTTGCTGGGCATCCTTATCCTGTGTCTCTATCCGATCCAGGTTATTGTCGGTCTTGGCGTCTTGCTGTAGGCGCTGGAGGAATAGGCTGATCTTTCTGTTCATTTCTTTGCTTGCCCAAAGAAACGAACCAAAGAAAGGGCCCCCGTGTCCCTTGTCCCGCCGGAGGCGGGAGTCCCTGTGCTCCTCGATGCTGCCTGGGCTTTGCAAACTCGGCTTCGCCTCAAACAGTGCAAATCCCTTTTCGGCAGCCTCTCCGGTGCTCGGCGGCGGGTCAATGGGATTTTTACTGCCATGACGGCAAAGGAGTTGACTAAGGGGGCTTATGCCCCGATTTTGAACTCCGCTTCGTACCCCACGGTGAACTGGCTTGTTGTGGTATTGCGGAGGCTTAGGAAATGACGGTTGTTTTTGTCAAAGGGGCAGATCGGCATGGTGCAGGGTGCAAAGCCGAATTTCCGATAAAAGCGGGGATCGCCTAAAACAAAGATGGTGCTTGTCTTGATCGCCTCCTGCCGCAGGGCAAAGCGCAGCAGCTCCGAGCCGATCCCCTGCCTTTGAAACTCCGGCTTTACCGCCAACGGCGCCAAGTGCAGGCCGCATACCGCCGCGCCGTTGTAGGCCTTGCTGAAGGCGATATAGGCGATGACCGCATTGATATGGATGCACACCCATTCATGCATTGGTTTGCCGTTTTTGTGGAGGTTTTCCACCAGTTGTACCTCATGGGTGCTGCGGGGGAATGCCTGCCGCAACAGGGCGGACGCCTTGGGGTAATTGTCCGGGGTGAGTTCGCGTATCTTCACGTTTTTTGCACTCGCAAGGTATTATTTCAAATTCTGATTACCATCCAACTTCAGCCAACATTCAAGACAGGTAGGGCAACTGGTTGATAAATCACGATTTTTTATTTTTCACCCAACATAACCGCCGTCATTCCCGCGCAGGCGGGAATCCAGAAAAATTAGCCGGATCGCCTGGATTCCCGCCTGCGCGGGAATGACGCTAAAGAACTGGCTGAAGATTAGTGATAATCAGATTTCAAATAGGGGTAAAGAGTCCAGTCCCGGGCTCTATGCTTCCGAGAGAGCACGGCCGATGGCGGCGAATTCCTCCGGCTCCAGGCTGGCGGTGCCGACCATCAAGCCGCTGATCCCCGCCAGGGTATGGTATTCGCCGGCGTTCTCCTTGTTGATCGAACCGCCGTAGAGAATCGGTTTGCCCGGGGCCATGGCCCGGATCGCGGCAATGGCCTCGCCGGCCTTGGCAAACGATTGCGGCACCTCGATGCCGGCCGCCTCAACCGGGCCATAGCCGATGAGCATCTGGGCCAAGTCCTGTTCCTCCATGGCGGCAAGCTGTTCCCTGGCATAGGGCAGGTCAAGGCAGACTATCGGCTTGATCCCGGCTGCCACCGCTTCACTCACCTTGTTGGCGACCTCCCGGTGGGTTTCATGGAAATACCGCCGCCGCTCCGAATGGCCGACAATGGCATATTCGGCAAAATCCCGGACCATCGCCGCCGCCACCCCTCCGGTGTAGGAACCCAAAGGAAAGGGGGAGAGATCCTGCATTGCCAAGGCCACGTCGGCAAGTCCCATTTTTCGGATTTTTTGCCACAAAGGAATGAGGAAGGGGGCAGGCGGGGCAATGATCACCTGCAGTTGCGGATCAGGGCGATGGCTGCGGGAGAATTTTTCCAGCCAGGCTTCCGCCTCTGCCAGGGTTTTGTGGGATTTCCAATTGGCCAGCAGGTAGCTGCGCATGGATCGACCTCGGTTATATGGGCATGGGATTGTGCAACCCCTTGGAGTGGCGGTCACTCTTTTTGCGTTGTGGGCCAGAGCTTTTCCTGAAAGACAAAGCCCGCCACGGTCAAGAGGAGGAAAATAAGGATATGCATTGCCTGGCTAACCTGTAATTCCCCGACAATCGCTCCTGCCCCGACCAGGCAAGCGAGAATGGTTATGGCGGTGTCCATGATCAGCGCCGCTATTATCGCGCCGGTTATTCCCCCGCCCAAGGCAATGTAAAGCGTGGCGTTGGTGTCGGGCAGGGCGAAAAAATGAGCCACCCCGAGAGCCAGGTACATCCCGGCAAAAAAACCACCGAGAGCAAAGGCAAGGCGCTGGGCAAGGATGGCCACGATCGCACCGAGGCAACCCATGCCGAGGGCAATGATCAGTTGGATCCACTGGGGTTCATTGCCGAAAAACATCGGGGTTATTTTCATCCCGATCAGAAAGCCGGCAATCCCGAGAAAAAGCCAGAAAAGCTTGCGGCCGAAGAGGAGCAAAATAACGCCGGCGATTATATTGTAGATGTGCATAGGCCCTCCGTTACAGGAATTAAGCAAGGCAGATCCGCAACCCATTGTCTTTGTTCAGCCCCATTGTAACATGCCGCTGTAAGGGGGATTTCATTATTTCTTTAAGGGAAACTCCCGGCCCTGTCGGGGGGACTCTACAGGTTTGACTTTCGCGGGGGTCGTGCTTCAGGCTTTTACCATGACCGGAGCATTTTTTATATCCCCCCTTTGTTAAAGGGGGAGGCGAAGAATGCGGTCGCCTTGGGCGGCTCACGGTTTTGTCGGCGCTTTTGAGGCACTCACCCGATAAGCCACCGGCTTTGCCGGTGGTAGCTGACTCCGGCTATTTTTCTGCCGGGGATGCCGAGGCGCTTCCCGGCTTGCGTCCTCGGATAATTCGGTTTAGGGTGCAACGCCGGGTGTGCAGCCGGGGCGTCAGGCCGCCCCCTTTGTAACAGAAGAAAATAATGACCGCGAGAAAATCGTAGAATGAAAGTTGTTATTGCCGAGAAGCCTTCCGTGGCCCGCGATATTGCCGAGGTCCTCGATATCAAGAGCAAGAAGCAGGGGTATATCGAAGGGCGCGGCTGCGCGATCACCTGGGCCTTCGGCCACCTCGTGACCCTGCAGGAGCCGGGGGAATACGATCCCGCCCTCAAGCGCTGGTCGCTGGAGACCCTCCCCTTCGTGCCGGAAAAGTTCAAGCTCGCCCTGATTCAAAACCGGGGGGTGGACGAGCAATTCAAGGTTATCGAGACCCTGTGCCAACAGGCCGAGGAGATCATCTGCGCCACGGATGCCGGGCGGGAAGGGGAGCTGATCTTCCGTTACATCCTGGCCCTGTGCAACTGCGAGGACAAGCCGATCCGCCGCCTCTGGCTCAACTCGCTCACCCCGGAGGCCATTTCAGAGGCGTTCAAGGATCTCAAGGACGGCCACGACTACGACGCGCTCTATGCCGCGGCCCGCTGCCGCAGCGAGTCCGACTGGATCGTCGGCCTCAACGCCACCCGCTACTATACCGTGCGCCACGGGCGGATCGGCGGCGCCAGCGACCGGGTGCTCTGGAGCATCGGGAGGGTCCAAACCCCGGTCCTGGCCATGATCGTGGAGCGCGACGACGCCATCCTCCAGTTCCGGCCCCAGCTCTTCTGGGAGCTCACCAGCCGCTACCGCGAGGTGGTGTTCAAATACACGGGCAAGCGGTTTGAAAAGCCGGAAAAGGCCCAGGTGCTGCTCGATAAAATCATCGGCCAGCCCTTTGAGATTACCGGGATTGTCGCCAAGGAGAAAAAAGAGCAGCCGCCCCAGCTCTTCGATCTCACCACCCTGCAACGGGAAATCAACAAACTGCACGGGCTCTCGGCCGCCGATACCCTGGCCGCCACCCAGAACCTCTACGAGAAAAAATTCGTCACCTATCCGCGTACCGATTCGCGCTATCTCAGTAAGGATTTGCAGCCGCGCATTCCCCAGATTTTGGCCCAGCTCAAAGCCTTCCGGCCGGAAGAGATCGCGGGGCTCAACCTGGCCAAGCTGCCGTTTGGCAAGCGGATCATCGACGACACCAAGGTGAGCGACCACCACGCCATCATCCCCACCGGCGTCGCGCCGCGCGGCCTTAACGGCCAGGAACAGCTGGTCTACGAGGCGATCACCACCCAGTTCATCGCCGCCTTTTACCCTGCCTGTCTCAAGAATATCACCACCGTGGACGGGGTCAGCAACGGGGTGAAGTTCGAGGCCAAGGGGACCCAGATCGTCGAGCCGGGCTGGACCGCGCTTTTTGCCAACAAGAAACAGAGCCAGGAGGCTGCCGAGGAGCAGACCCTGCCACCCTTTGCCCAGGGCGAAACCGGGCCTCATGAGCCATCCCTGCGCGAAGGCAAAACCAGCCCGCCCAAGCATTTCAACGAAAACTCGCTGCTCGGGGCCATGGAGGCGGCGGGCAAACTGGTGGAGGACGACACCCTGCGCGAGGCGCTCAAGGAGCGCGGCATCGGCACCCCTGCCACCCGGGCGGCCATCATCGAAACCCTGCTCAGCCGCAACTATATCCAGCGCGATAAAAAACAGCTGCGCTGCACCGACATGGGCCGCTGCCTGATCGCCCTGATCCGGGACCCGCTGCTGAAATCCCCGGAGATGACCGGGGAGTGGGAGGAAAAGCTGAAAAAAATCGAGCGCGGCCAGCTCGACCCCGACGCGTTCATGGCAGGCATTTCCGGCTACATCCGCAACCTGATTCAGCAGGGCACAACGGAGAGGCTGGATACCGCGCGCTGGGGCAGCTGCCCGCTCTGCGGCAGGGAGGTGGTCAAGGGGAAGAGGGCCTACGGCTGCTCGGGCTGGAAGGAGGGGTGCGAGTTTGTCCTCGAACCGGAGTGCAGGGGGGTGACGCTTACCCCGAAACAGATCCAGTCGCTGCTCCAGCAGCACATCCTGCCGCAGCCGGTAAGGATCGAGGATGAGCCGCGGATGCTGATCCTCTCCACCCAGGGCATGGTCATGGATCTGTTGCTGCCCTCGGCCGAGCGGCAGCAACAGGTGAAGAAAACGGATCGGCCTTGAACGGGAAATTATTGTTCAAGGCCGATCCCGATTACGGTAAACGCCTATAAAAAATTGGCAAAACCGGGTTAATAATTGCGTCCCCGGCCTCGTTCCTTTTCCTG
>DASWIU010000282.1:0-19340 GCA_036397515.1 Desulfurivibrionaceae bacterium
GACCCCAAGTTGTCATCGGCTGCGCGAAAAGCCATCTTGAATGAAAGCAATGAAATCTTTGTAAGCGCGGCAAGCGCCTGGGAAATCGCCGCCAAGCAACGACTGGGGAAGCTCGATGATCTGCCGGATCTGTCCAGCCGCTTCGGCGAGCTGGTGGCCGCCGACGGTTTTTCACATCTGCCGGTCAACTACCTGCATAGTTTACGGGCTGGAGGTTACAACCTGAGCCATTGTGACCCTTTTGACCGGATGCTCGCCGCCCAAAGCGCGATTGAAATTATGGCCCTGGTCACCCTTGACCCGGCCTTTGCCCTTTTCGGCACCGATACTTTCTGGTGATTAGCGGACTCATGAGGATGTCCCTCGATACCTCGATACGATAATCAGCCCTTGCCAAGACCTGAATAATGACTTAAATTTAGCTCTAAATAAAACAAGGAGCACATCATGCAAATTATTCATGCCTCAACTACAATCAGTATCAGTGACCTCAAAAAAAATCCTTCCGACATCATTAAACGGTCACATGGTCCGGTAGCCATCCTCAACCATAACCGCCCCACCGCCTATCTTGTTCCTGCCGCTGCCTTTGAAAGCATGATTGAGCAGCTTGACGACCAGTATCTCATTCAGCTTGTAAAAGATCGCCAGCAGGAACGCAGCGTCAAGGTGTTGCTTGATGAGCTATGAACTTGAGTTCAAGGAGTCCGCTCTCAAGGAGTGGCACAAGCTGGATAACAACATCAGAGAGCTGTTCAAAAAACGACTGGCTAAACGCCTTACGACTCCCCGCGTTGAATCTGCCCGGCTGAGCGGCTTGCCTGACTGCTACAAGATAAAACTGCGCGACGTAGGATATCGCTTAGTCTATCAGGTCTGTGACAATCTTGTGCTGGTTGTCGTCATTGCCGTGGGCAAACGGGAAAACAATCAGGTGTATCACAAAGTCAAGGAGAGGCTCTGAGGGCAGAAATGGGATCAGGCCCGAATGGCATTAGAGCAATCACGCGGGCAATCATTTTTTCTCGAGATAATCCACGTTGTCGAGATCTTTGAGATCCGCGTCCGAAGTAATGATTCTGCAGCCACGCGCCCGTGATACCGCCACAATTATGGCGTCTGCCATGGCCAGTTTTTCTTGCAAAGCTATATCCGCGGACGCGAGCGCCAAGGTATCATCAAGTGGAATCACCAGAGCGTTTTTCATATATCCGACGGCAAGCAGCGCTTTTTCTTCGCCAGCCTCCCTCTTAAGAACCTTATAGACCTCGTAGAGGATGACGGCAGGGATCAGAAGGTTGTCCGCGTCAGCAAGATAGTCCTTATAAATGTCGGCCAGCTTGCCGTCTGTAAACCATTCCAACCAGCCGCAAGAATCAACGATAACCATCAGAAACGATCCTTCTTTTCCCGGTAGTCATCGGTCCTGGCCCCGGCGGCAATGCCCCGCAACTCCTCAATTGGGACATGGGGGATGAGAATGAGCATTTTGTCCTTTTCCAAGACTGTTAACTTCTGTTGCGGCTTAAGGTTAAGATGCTCTCTGGCCAGCTTGGGGATGACCACTTGATATTTACTTGAGATAGTCGTTTGCATAGCATTCTCCTTTTTTATGATCGATGCAATTATCGTAAGATTTGCACGGGCGAATGTCAATATCAAATAAAGAAGAGGGAGCGGGTCCAAATCACTAAAAATTGGGGGCAGGCCAGGTCTTGAAATGTCCTGATTAGCGCTAATCAGGTAACTTTTTAATCGACATCGGCCAAACCAACTGAACAGACAAACCTCTTACAAAACTCCGAAACCACCCCTTCGACAAGGCTTTCCTGAGCATGCCGAAGCACAAAAAATCTTTTCGTAACCTCTCAGATATCTGTATTTTTTCTATAAGGCTTGAAAATTTAACTGGACTCGACTAGACTAAGTCTAAAATCCATGATCACTATCGGATAAGGAGAACGCCATGCGCAATGTCAATATCCACGAAGCAAAAACCCATTTTTCAAAACTGGTCGACACAGCCATGCACGGGGAAGAAATCATCATCGCCAAGGCAGGAAAACCAGCGGCTCGATTGGTTCCCCTGCATGAAGCAGTACGGAAAATTCAATTCGGGTTGATGCAAGGCGAGGTGGGAATTGCCGAGAATTTTGATGCCCCGCTACCGGAAAGTGTTATGGCAGCCTTTGAGGGCGGGAAATGAGACTGCTACTCGACACCCATGTTTTGCTTTGGGTAATGACAAACGATGCAGCCCTGCCTCTCGGGGCAAGAGAGACAATCAGCAAGGCAACCGTGGTGTATGCCAGTGCGGTGTCCATTTGGGAAGTCAGTATCAAAGCTGCCTTGGGCAAGCTCAAGATCGACCAGGACCGATTCATGAAGGTGCTCCCCGCAACCGGGTTTGAGCCATTACCCGTAACCTGGGAGCATGCCGACGCAGTGCGGCGTCTCCCCGACATCCATCGTGATCCTTTCGACCGGATGCTGATCGCCCAGGCGGTCAGCGAACCGCTCAACCTCATGACCGCCGACAAAATGCTTGTCCGATATTCAGAGCTGGTTCTTCTCGTATAAAGAAAACAGAGCCGCGTTTACTCCGCTCCCCCGCCTGCCTTCTTCTCTATTTCAGCAAACCCGGCCAATCTCTTCCTCCCCAGCAACCAGACCGCGCCAATACTCACCTCGTAGAGCACAATCAGAGGAAAGGCCATGAGGCACTGGTTGATCACGTCCGGGGTTGGGGTGAGGATGGCGGCGATGACAAAGGAAAGCAGAATGGCATACTTGCGGTGCTTGTTCAGAAAAGCCGCGTTCACCACGCCCATTTTGGCCAGCAGCACCATGAAGATGGGCAGCTCGAATATAACCCCAAAGGCGATGAGCAACCGCAGGCAGAGGGAAAAGTATTCCTTTACCGTGGGCATGGGGCTTAGGAAATCGTTGGAATAGCCGAGCAGGAACTTGAAGGCCGGAGGGAATACGACGAAATAGCCAAAGGCGGCGCCGCCGAAAAAGAACAAGGTGGAGAGCAGGGTGAAGGGCAGCATCACCCGTTTTTCATGCTGGTACAGCCCCGGGGCGACAAAGCGCCAGATCTGATAGAAGATCACCGGGCTGGCCAGGAGCAGCCCCGCAACCAGGGAAAGCTTTAGATAAAAAAAAACCCTTCCTGATACGAGGTGAAAATCAGGCTGGAGCCTGCCGGCATGGCCGCGTACAGGGGCTTGAACAACAACTGGCCAAGCTCTTTGCTGTAGGAATAGCACAGGGCAAACCCTGCCACCGTGGCGAGCACGGAATAGATCAGGCACTTGCGCAACTCGGTCAGGTGTTCCGTAAGAGCCTGTTTTTGAAAATCATCCATACCCAACCACCCAAATCTGTTTTATCGGAGGCTTTTGCAAAATGACCAATATGTCATTCCCGAGTGCTTCCTCCCCCTTTAACAAAGGGGGATTGAGGGGGATTTTAAAATGCGACATTGCACGAACCAGACTGCAAATCCCCCCTCACCCCCCTTTGTTAAAGGGGGGAATAAAAGCGCTACATTCACAGGAACAGCCTGAACACGATTTCAGTAAAGGTCAAACCTTTACGAGTCCCCCGGCAAAGCCGGGGGGGTTACCTTACGGAAATTAAATCCCTCTCCCGCAAGGGGATAGGGAACTTTTGGACTTTTGCAAGAGGCTCAAAATACAAACCAAGCCATACTACCCCTACTCCCAACGCCGGTCAAGGACGAGCGCCGGCAAAAAACAACCCCGCATCCTTCACTGCCCCGTTTTCTCTGCCTCGGCCAAGGCATCCTTGATTTGCATGCTCAATTTCCACAACGGGGTAATCTTGCGGATTCTTTTCGGCGGCAGCATGTCCCACAAAACTCTACGGTCAGCATGGGTGCCGGGATTATGCAGGGCCAGACCCTCGGCGGTGATGAAGCCATTGAGGCGGATATCCCAGGCAGCGCGCTCGATTTCCCGGTCAAGCATTTGCTCCTGCTCTCCCAGCGCATAGGCCTCGGCATCGGGGGAAAGACCCCGCAGCTCGGCGAGGATGGCAACCGCCAGGTCAAAAAACCCCTGACCCTCGCCGACAAAATATCCGGCCGGATCCACGGCCAGGCAATCGGTGATCAGCAACCCCACCGGCCCCTGGCCGAGCTCCTCCACCGCAACCCGGCGGCCGTATTGAACCAGCCCCTTGTACCCCACGGCATAGCTCAGGTGCTTGAAGGGTATTTCATATGGCGCCAGGAGATAAAAACCCTCCTTCAAGCCAGGCGCGGGAACCAAAAGCTCCTTGCCGTCGGTCAGGGCGTTGATTCTGATCTGTTGCAATCTTGCGGTAGGCCCGACAAATATCCTTTTCGCCTCCCGATACCTCTCAAGCCGCCGCACCAGCTCCGCTGCTTTCCCGGAGGCTTTCCCCTCGGGCGCATCCGGGAAAGCTGCCCGCACCTCTTCTTTACTCATCATGGCTCCACCGTAGCTGGTTGTAACCGCTCACCAGGAAACCCACCCGGTAGCCTTACTGGTTTTATTGCCCCTACGATTAAATCCGTCATGCCCGAATGGCTTTGTCGGGCATCCATCCCCATGGATTCCCGTCTTCGCGGGAATGACGGTTTACATCTTTAACCGCCCGAGCAATAACAAAAAAAGCCGCCAGGCGAGTTCCTGTCGGCTTTGCTCTTGTTATGACCGTCATTCCCACAACTTGGGATTTTTTCCTTTTGCCGCTCAACCTTGCCTGCTGGAAACGTTGTTATCGTATCAGGCTCTTCGGGCTGCCGACCAGCGAAACCCGTAGGCTGCCGGAGGTCTCCTCCGGCAGCCGTGAAGCCGTTTCCTGTTTGGCAAACCCGTGCTCGACCAGGGTGGCGACATCAGGCCACATGGAGGCGCTGCCCAGCATTGAAACAATAATGGCGTGGCCGTTCCGCTGGAATTTACCGACATAGGTTTTGCCGGCAGCTGCCGTGTAGCCGGTTTTTCCGCCGACCGCCCCGTTCAAGGTCCACAAGGCTTTATTGTGGCTCCGCAACACCTTGCCGTCACTGGTGTGCACCTTGGCGGTTGACATACGCTCGGCAAAATCCGGATTATGCATGGCCCGGTTAAAAACCGTGGCCAAATCACGGGCCGTGGTCTGCTGGCCAGGTCTGGTCAAACCATTGGCGCTCTTGCAGATGGTATTTTGCGCGCCAAGGGATTCGGCTTTTTTGGTCATCAGTCGGGCAAAGGCCTGCTCCGAACCGGCAACCTTTTCCGCCAAAGCCACGCTGGCATCATTTGCCGATGCAAGCAACACGGCATTAATCAAATCGTTGGCCTGATAGGAAGTCCCTTTTTTCAAGTAAATCTTTGAAGCCGGCATGTTCGCGGCATAGGCGCTGGTGCGCACCATCTCCCGGCCATTAAAACTTTCAACGGCAATAAGGCCGGTAATGATTTTAATGGTGCTGGCAGGCTGCCCAGGCCGGTCCGCGCGCAGGTTGTACAAAACCTTGCCGGTTCGAGCATCCATGACACAAGCGCTGCGGCAGGTGAGCTTGCCCCGCAACTCCGCGTTTGCAGCACTGCTCTCTTCCCCCGCCCATTCACTTTCCAGCTCTTCCGAGGCAACAAGCTTGACTGCTTTTGCGTGTCTTTCCTGCCGGGGGGTTATCCTTCCTTGCCCGGGCACAAACTTGTGCAGCGAGGTCAAGGAAACAACCTTGGCATTTTTCACATAATTTTGAGCAGTTGCCGGAGGAGCGAACAGAAAAACAAGCAAGGCAACGGAAAGAATATGTCGGCAAGAAAAAAAACTCATGGTTTGTCCACATTCAGGCTGAAAAGTTTATCCGGAAAAAGGCTTATGATTTCAAATTACTAGAACTATAATTTAGCTATAATTTATACTTCCCTGCAAAATCAAGTTTTTTTTGAGGTTATTGTTCTATCTTATTGATTTATTGTTTTTACAATCACAAAAAAACCATGAACCAATAACGGAAAATTCCTGTTATCTTTCCTTATCGACCAGAGCCGCCTTTCCATTACAGATGATCTCGTAAAAAGAACGAACTCGCCACAACCGCCCTTCGGCAGGCTTGTATGGTTTTTACAGTTCATTTTTGAGAAGCGATTAAATACCTCATGCCCGAATGCTTTAGTCGGGCATCCATCCCCATGGATTCCCGCCCCCGATCAGGTCGAGGGCAGGCTCTTCGCGGGAATGACGGTTTACATCTTTAACCACCGGAGCAATAAGAAGAAGCGCCGGGGTGGAGGACAAGGCTTGCAATGCCAATCCCCTGGCGCTTATTGTGCCCTGCCATCGGGTGACGGGTTCTTCCGGCCTGGAGGATTTGCCGGAGGATGGGCCGTAAAAAAATACCTCCCGCGGTTGGAACAACCGACCATGAGGCGAGAAAGCAGAACCGGGCTGCAGCCGCGAGGGCTACAGCATCTTCATAACCTCGGCGGGGATATCGGGCAGCGGCACAACCTTGTCCACTCCGCCGGCGGCGATGGCCTCCTTGGGCATCCCGAAAACAACGCAGGTTTTTTCATCCTGGGCAATGGTTTGCGCGCCGGCCTCTTTCATCTTCAGCATGCCCTGCGCCCCATCCTTGCCCATCCCGGTAAGGATGACGCCAACCGCGTTGGCCCCGCCGTAGGCGGCTACCGAATTAAACAACACATCCACCGCGGGCCGCTGATAACAAACGAGCGGTCCGCTTTTGATATTGACATAGTACCGGGCGCCGCTCCGCCGCAGGACCATGTGGAAATTCCCCGGGGCGAGCAAGGCGGTGCCGGGCACCACCGAATCCCCATCCTGCGCCTCTTTTACCCGGATCTGGCAGAGGCTGTTGAGCCTCTCGGCAAAACTGGTGGTAAAGTTGGCGGGCATGTGCTGGACAATCATGATCCCCGGCGAATTGGCAGGAAACTGGGTGAGAACATCCTTCAGGGCTTCGGTGCCGCCGGTGGAGGCGCCGATGGCGATCAATTTATTGGTCGTTTTTGTCAGGGAAAGCCGGGGGGCATCGACCGGACGAACCGTGGCGAGATGCAAGATCCGTTGCGCCATGTTGACATGGGCGGCGGCCCGGATTTTTTCGGCAAGCTGGGCGCTCATGTCGCCGACGGAATAGGCCTCGCCCGGCTTACAGATGACATCGACCGCCCCGCTGTCCATGGCCTCCATGGCCAGGGCTCCGCCCGCCTTGGTCAGGGAGCTGACGATAATGACCGGGAGCGGAAAATACCGCATCAGCTTTTTAAGAAAGGTGATGCCATCCATGCGCGGCATTTCCACATCAAGGGTCACCACATCGGGCTTGAGGGCGACGATCTTATCCCTGGCCACATAGGGGTCCGGCGCCGTGGCCACGACCTCGATGTCTTTTTCGTGGGACAATTCCTCGCTGAAAACCTTGCGGACCACCGCGGAATCATCCACCACAAGTACGCGTATTTTTTTCATGATCTCTTCTTATCTTGCTGGTATCTCAAAAAAAATAACTCCATTTTCTTTTGCCCGGACGTGTCCTTTCTACGCGTGTGTTCCGACAACCCAAAGAATCCCGAATTCGGTGTTAAACATGCACAGCCCGGAGGCGCCAAGCAGGGTCTCCGGAGAAAACCCCTCCAGCATCCGGGTCCGCGGAATAGCCAACAGGGCCTTGCCCCCGGGATCGAGCTTGCCAAGCAAACTGCCGATGGCCATGTTTGCCGTTTCCGCCGCCGTGTCCATGATCTGTCCGGCCGACGCCCCATCCTCGTCAACCCCGAGAAAATTCACGGTGATATTCTTGCCAAGCTCCCAGGGAAAATAAAAATGAAAAGTGCCGTTACAGCCCCCGGTATAACTGATCGTGGCCTCGACAAACTTGCCGCGGCCGAGCGCTTCTTTTCCCGGCGCCTCTTCAAGCGGCTCCAGAAAGGTGAAAAACATGGTCTCGAAGACCTCTGAAAAAGTGGCAAATATGACCCGCCGCAAATCCTCATCCATTCCGCAATCCTCCCCGGCTTTTCATGGAGCGCAGCTCCTAAAAATCACTTTCCTCGCCAACCTCTTCGCCCGGTTTCTCTTCCAGCCTGTGGGCATAGGCCTTTTCCAGCACCTCATAGAGGATCGCCTTGATGGTCTCGGGCTGGAACGGTTTTTTCACATAGCCCGCGACGCCGAGTTTGCGCGCCTCTTCCTGGCGGGCATCGCTGGCCTCGGTGGTAATGAAGATCAGAGGGATCTTTCGCAGGTCCTCGTCTTCGCCGATCTTTTTCAAGAGCTCCATCCCGCCCATTTCCGGCATGTTGATGTCCGACAGAATCACATCAATCCAGTTTTCCGCCAAAATAGCCAGAGCCTCCTTGCCGTTGGCCGCCTCATGAAACTCCCCGACAGGCACCCCGGACATGCTCACGGTTTTCTTGATCACGGCCCGCATGGTTTCAGAGTCATCTGCCACCAAAATATTGAAAGCCATCGCCCTCTCTCCCGCTTCCTTAAATTATTCCATCTCGGACATGCGCCGCTTTCCGCGCTGCCCTGTTCCCCCGGCTATTCCACCCGGCTCAGCAGCCGGTTGAAGCATCCGGGGATGCATTTAATCCTGCTGAAATCCTTCGTAAGCAAGCCATTTCACCTGACCCGGCCAGCGATGGCCAAGACGCAATGTGCCTGCCGAACCGCTAAATATGAAAAAGTTCCTGGGCCCGGTCGAGCTCCATGAAGAGATTGGCCATGCACAGTTCAAGGTGCATGGGAGTAATGCCAAACCTTTTCAAGCCCCCGCCCTGCATTTTCACGGACAAGCCGTCGGCCCCGACCCCGATCCCCATGCTGATCACCAGGGCATTGGCCAAGGCGACGATCGCGGTAAGGGGATCCTTTTCCAGGGCATCCGGGTCATGGTGCTGCAAAACCGCCAGCTCTATCTCCTTGGGAAAATCCCACTGGCTCATGATCATCCCGCCCAACTCGGCATGGGATGCCCCGACCAGCTCCTTCTCCGCCTCGACAAAGGAACAGCCGTCCTGGACCACCTTCATCATGATCTTTTTAAAATCATCGGCGACGAAACTGCTCAAAAACCGTTTGCCGATGTCATGCAGCAGCCCGGCCGTATAAGCGCTTCCCGGCTCCACCCCCTTGATATACTTGACCAGCTCCTTGGCCATGATGCCCACGGCAATGGAATGTTTCCACAGCTCTCCCTGGTCCAGCTTGTAGCCTTCGCCGGCGGCGCCTTTATAAAAACGGGCGCTGCTGCTGGTAATAATAATATCCTTGAGGGTATCATTGCCGACAATAACCAGGGCCTCGTCCAGGGAAGAAACCTTGCGGGGCAGGCCGAAATACGCGGCATTGCAGATCTTCAGCACATTGGCCGTAATCACCTGATCGTATTGAATAACCTCGGCCAGCGCGGTGGCGCTCACCTCCGGGTCGTTCAACATCTCCGAGACCCGCTGGGCCACCTTGGGAAAGGGCGGGACATGCTTTACCAGGGAAAGTATCTCATCCAGACGGCTCATAACTCAAACTCCCCTCTTCCAGAAACCTTCAAATGGGTAATCCCTGTCCCGATTTCCAAGCTGACCGTGCGGTTGCCGGTACCACCGACATCTTCCTTGGCCAGCATGATCTGGTTCTTCCAGAACATTTTCCGCAGAACAGCCTGGTTGCGCTTGCCGATATTAAAGATCCCGGCATTGTCCATGATCTGCGACCCGCCGACCACCTTGACGATCAACCGATTCTTGATGGCCCCGAACTTGTATGTTTCCTTGAACAACCGGGGAATCCCGGTATCGGCGAACATGAACGGCTTGGCCTCCGCCTTCTCCTTGTCAAGGGAGGAATCCGGCAGCATATAATGCAACAGCCCCCCGACCTTGGCCACCGGATCCCAGATCACCACCCCGATACAGGAGCCCAGCGAATAGGTAATCAGGACATCGTCCGGCTTATTGCTGACCTTCATGTCTGAAATGCCAACGATTATCTTCATGCGTTCTTTGTCCTGTAACCGTCATTGTCCAGGCCCTTCACTTAGAGCTTGTCCGTAAATAAATCTTTGGTGCCAGCATCCAGCTTTTGGCCGTCCTTGGCCGCTCCTCAATCGCAAAATCCTCGCCGTAGCGCTGCTACGCCTGTGGTTTTGCTCAATCGTCCCACCCAAATCCGTCTCAAAATCCGGCGCGATCCCTGAAAAGCTTATTTACGGACAAGCTCTTAAGGCAACGGACTTCATCGTTTCTGGTATGCGGTCGCATCGATCTGAGTAAAATTATGTTTCAACCCGCTGATGCTTTCGGAATGGCCGATAAAAAGATAGCCGCCCGGGGTCAAGGCCTGGTGAAATTTGCTCACCAACTCCTGTTGGGTTTCCCGGTTGAAATAGATCATGACGTTTCGGCAAAAAATAACATCAATGGCCTCGCGCCAGGGAAAGTCGCCCATGAGATTGAAGTGGTCAAAATGCACCATCCGGCGAAGATCGTCCTTCACCTTTACATAGCCATCGGAACTGCCCACCCCTTTCTGAAAATATTTTTTCAGAAAAGCCTTCGGCACCTTGGCAATCCTTTCATCGGTATACACCCCCCGCTTCGCTTGCGCCAAAACCCGGGTGGAGATATCCGTGGCCATGATGCGATAGCGCGTCCCCGGATGCTGACTGACGAAATCCTCCACCACCATGGCCATGGTGTATGGCTCCTCGCCGGAAGAACTGGCGGAGGACCAGAGAAGAATCTCCTTGTTTTTTCCCCGCCCTTCCTTGATAAAAGCGGGCAAGACCGTGGAGGCCAATATCTCGAAGTGGGAATTTTCCCTGAAAAACGAAGTGAAATTAGTGGAAACACAGTCGATGAGATGAACAAGCTCATCCCCGGATTTGTCGTGGATGACATACGCATAGTATTCTTTAAACGAGGTTATGCCGGTGGCCCGCAATCTCTTGCCCAGGCGGGCGTTGAGCAGCTCTTTTTTTTCCGGTTTCAGAAAAATCCCGGTTTTTTCATAGACCAGATCGCTGAATTTCCGGAACAACCCATCGTTGAGCTGCTGATAGCGAATACCGACTGATCCGTCACTGTTCAATGCCACAAAAACCGCCCCCTTGGTATCCCGGCAAAAAATCTCCCTGCTAGGAGGCCAACTGCTGCAAAAGCCCTTCGCCTACCACCCTGTCCACATCAAGCAGAATCTTGACCTCGCCCTTGGCTTTCGCCATGCCCAGAATGTTCTCGGTTTCAGACGAAGAACCGAGGGAAGGCGGCGGCTCAATTTCACCGGCGGCGATATTCAGGACTTCCGAAACCGAATCCACGACCATGCCGACCTGCACCGGAGCCGTTTGTCCCTGAACCTCGACCACGATGATGCAGGTCCGTTCGTCATATTCCTTGTGATTCATGTTGAATTTAAGCCGCAGGTCCAGCACCGGAATAACCTTGCCCCGCAGGTTGATTACCCCCCGGATGTAAGGCGGGGTATGCGGCACCGCCGTAATCTCCATGACTCCGATGATCTCCCGGACGCTGAGAATTCCGACGCCGTACCCCTCGTTTCCCAAGGAAAACGTAAGATATTTTCCTGCCAGTTCAGCCGCTTGGCCTAAATTCTGCGCTACGCTTGCTGCTTCCATCAACATCCTCCTTTTTCATGAAAGGCCCACAGGGCGACTCCTCTGCCCCCGGGGATGAAAACATTCCCCAATTCCCGCCTGGTTGCGAAAAAACTCAGTAACTATTGCTTCGGTGGTTAATATGTAAACCGTCATTCCCGCGAAGAGCCTGCCCTCGACCTGATCGGGGGCGGGAATCCATAGGAATGGATGCCCGACGAAAGCATTCGGGCATGACGTATTTAATCGCCGGGTCAGTGTGCTTATCGCACCTGAGCAGGTCGATGACAAGGCGGATATGGTGCTGCTGCACGGTTACAAAAATCAATCCGCCTTATTGGCAATAACGCCGGCCAGATCAAGGATAAGGCCGACCCTGCCATCCCCGAGAATGGTCCCTCCGGCAACGCCCGGCACATCGATGCCGCCGAGGTTTTTAATGACAACCTCCTCCTTGCCCAGGAGTTCATCGACCATCAAGGCGCGGCGCCTCCCCTCATTTTCCACCACCACGACAATGGCGTCACAGGGGTCCGTATAGGTGGATGGCACCCCGAATTTTTCATACAGCCTGATAATGGGCACCAGCTCGCCGCGGACCAAGAGGTTCTCGCCTCGGCCGTGCACCGTGCTGTAGTTTGTTCGATCCGGGCGCATGGATTCCTGAATGGCGATGGTCGGGATGATATACCGTTCACTGCCGACCCGGACAATGATGCCGTCGATGATCGCCAGGGTCAAGGGCAGACGAATCATGAACAAGGAGCCCTTGCCCGACTGGCTTTGCACCTCCACCTTGCCCCGCAGCTTTTCCACCGCTTTTTTCACGACATCCATGCCCACCCCGCGGCCGGAAACATCGGTAATCTTGTCCGCCGTGGAGAAACCCGGGAGAAAAATAAGGTTGTTCAATTCAAAATCAGACAGATTGTCGGACTCGCCGACCAAGCCGCGCTCAATGGCTTTTTTCCGGATCTTCTGGGTGTTCAGCCCCTCGCCGTCGTCCTCGATCTCGATCATCATGCTCCCGCCCTTCTGGTAGGCGCGGAGAAAAACAGTGCCGGTTTCCGGCTTGCCGCACTTCTCCCGGTCGGCCGAAGGAGAGATGCCGTGGTCCACCGAGTTTCGCATCATGTGGACAAGGGGATCATAGATTGACTCCACCATGTTGCGGTCAATCTCGGTCTCGGCGCCCTCCATGATCAGGTCCACCTTCTTGCCTGATTTTTTGGAAAGATCGCGGACCAGCCGAATCATTTTATCGAAGGTTTGCTTGATGGGAACCATGCGCATGGACATGGCCGTGCGCTGCAGCTCGGAGGTGATCCGGGTCAGCTGGGAAAAATCCTTGGTCAGCTTGGGGTCGGCGATCCGGGACACCAGCTTGTTCTGACGGACCAGCGATTGCATGATCACCAATTCGCCCACCGCGTTCACCAGGGCATCGAGTTTTTCCACATCCACCTTGATGGAGGCGCCAATTTTTTTCTGGCCAGAATCGGCGGCAGACCGAGCCGCGGGCGTTGCCGGGGGCTCGGCCCGCGGGGGGGCCACGGCCTGCGCGGCCCTGGGAGGGGTCGGCCTGGACGGAGCAACGGGCTCGGCCTCCTCCTCGCCGGCCAACAGGTCCACCTCTTCACTTTCGAAAACCTCCGGCAGCCTCTCCGGCTTTGGGGCAGAAACAGGCGCGCTTGCGGGGGCCTCGCCTTCCCCCTCTTGCAGCTGGGTGATGCTCGCCAGAAAGCTGCTGATATCGGTATCCTTGTAATTGGCAGGCCCGTGCTGCAAAACATTCTTGATGTCTTCCACCATGGATTTCAGCGCATCGCCGACGGTCAGAACGATGTCAATGACCGCGGAATCCATGGGCCGTTTACCGTTGCGCACATCATCCAGCAGATTTTCCGTGGCATGGGCAAGCCGGTTGATGGTTTTCAGGTTGAGAAAGCCGGAAACGCCCTTGATCGTATGGAACGGCCGGAAGATATTATTGATGATATCCTGATCCTCCGGGCTCTGCTCCAACTCAAGCACGTTGACCTCGATGGATTCAAGATGTTCAAACGCTTCCTCGATAAACCCGGCCAGCAGGTCCGTATCCTGAAGAAAATCAGGCAGCGCCTCCGGGCTCGATCCGCCCCCCATATGGGCCTGCGGCGAGGCAACGGCTTCCTCTGCCATGGCCGCACCTTCGCCCTCGGCCTTCCCCGCAGCCGCCGCTTCGGCAGTTCCCATAAGCGCCGACGGTTGCAAGGAAACCCCGATTTTTTTCATGTTATCGCAGAACTGTTCAAGGGTTTTCTCGCCGGGCCGGCCCTCTTTCCGAGCCGACTCCTGCATCTCGCTAATGCATTGGCCGAGAAGATCATAGTTTTCCGCGGAATCCGCCAGCTCTCCCATGATGAATTTTTCAAGGGCCCCCTTGAAGGCTGCGGCCATTCGCTGAATAACCATCGGGACATCCGCGGCAGCCTGTCCGGGCAACAACTTTTCAATCAAGTCGAGCAATTCGCCGACAATGGAAAGGTCGCCAGGCTCAATCATCAGAATCTTCAGGGCCATTTCATCCAGAAGATCGGACAATGGTTTATGACCAGCTGACATACACGCACTCCTTCACAAAACGAAAGAAAACAAAGACCTACCGGGAACAGCACTCCCCACCTAACGAAAACAGGGCATTGTGCCGTATTATGCTTCCATACTGCTCAAACATCAATAAATATTGCAAGTTTTTTCTCGCCGCGCCACTGCCGGCGCTCGGGCACACCAGCATGCCCGGCCGGTTTTCGCGCAATGCGATTGAGAGGCAAGACAACCCGCCGAACCTCTCTAGAAATCGCCAAACTCCTCATCCATGGGGATGACATCCTCCGGCCTTGCCCCCTTGCCCCGCGGGCTGGCGGGCTTCCTCACCGCCGGCGGCAGGGCCTTTCTCGCCGGGGCGACCGCCTTTCCCGGGCTGTCAAGCCCCGCGGCCGAGGGCCGCCGGAGCTTGGCGGGATGCGCCGCTGCCCGCGTCTCCATCACGCCGCCCACCATTGCCAGCAGCTCGCCCACCGAACCTCGCATAAGTTCCGCCTGGCCGTTCAGTTCTTCCGAGGACGCGGCGGAGTCTTCCGCTGCCGCCGCATTACTCTGGGTCACGCTGTCGATCTCATGGATGGCCTTGGTAAGTTGGGTAATGGCCTCGGCCTGTTGGCTTGCCGCCCCGGCCATCTCGGTGATAATCGTCCCGATGCGGGTGGTGGATTCGGCGGCGACATTGAAGGAATCGCTGGTTTCCTTGACCAGGCCGCTGCCGGTGTTGACCTTCTGCACCGTGCCCTCGATGAGATTCGAGGTGTTTTTCGCCGCTTCCGCGGCCCGCATGGCCAGGTTGCGCACCTCATCGGCAACCACCGCAAACCCTGCCCCGGCCTCGCCGGCCCGGGCCGCCTCAACGGCGGCGTTCAGGGCCAGCAGGTTGGTCTGGAAGGCGATCTCGTCAATGGTTTTTACGATCTTCTGGGTCTCGGCGCTGGCGCTGGATATTTCTTGCATGGAGGTGGTGAGCTTTTTCATGGATTCATCGGCGTTTTGGATAACCTGGTTCGCCTCCTTCATCAGGTTATCGGCCTGCCTGGCATTATCGGCATCCTGCTTGATCATGGCGCCGACCTCTTCCAGCGCGGCGGAGGTTTGCTCCTCCGCGGATGCCTGCTGGGAAGCGCCGTCCGCCAGAGCCTGGCTGGAAAATGAGACTTCGGACGCCGCGGCCGCCACATGCTCCGCCCCCTCGCTCAGGGAGAGACTGATCTGCTTGAGGGCCGTGGAGATTCCCCGGCCGATAAAAAAGGCCAGGGCCAGCCCCAAGCCCAGGGCAAAAAGGGCACTCCCACCCACCAGCCTCCGCGTTGTGGCCGCTTCATCCCCCATGGTTGCCTGCCCGGCAGTTACCTGGCCGTGCGCTTCCTGCCGAATTTTGTTCAGCAAGCCCTGCACGGACTGCAACGCCGGGACGGTCTGCGCAGTATACACGGACAAGGCTTCGCTGGTTCCGCCACCGGCGAGACTTTGCTTGATGGCCACCGCCGACTCATGAAGTTTTTTGTGCGGCACCTCAATCTCGGAAAAAAGCGATTGCAGGGAAGGGAACTGTTTTTCCGCCTGCTCACGCCCCTCCCCGTAATACCACTTCCCGAAGCCGCACTTATGGGGATCGGTCTCCACACCCAATTCGGTGCTGCCGTTGAGCAGCGCGGCGGTCACCTTTCCCGCCCAGTTGAGATGATCCACCTCGCGTTGCGCCAGTTCAGCGTCGAGCTGAACCCCCTTAATCACCCCACCGGCATTGCCCTCGATCCGACCGAACCCCAAATAACTGCTCAAGGCAAGACCGACAAGCAATACCAACACCAAGCCAAACCCAACAAAAATCCTCCTGCCGACAGTCATGCCGCTCCATTTCATTCTCACACCACTCCTCGCTGAAATAGTTTTTTTGTTCGTGCCCCCCGGCCCCGTTGCCACTTTTGCGGACAACAGTTATGAGTTGTAGTGGAAGGATGGGGAGGAAAACAAGTATTTTTATCGTGATGCCGCCGAAACCCTGCCGAAAAAAATCCGGGTAACCCCGCTGAATTCCTTGGTAAAACTGGCGCAACCGCTGACAATGCCGTGTTTTTTCATTGCAGGAAGGGGGGTTGTCCTGTAAAAGTGGCTGAGCATTAGTTGGGTGTATTGATAGTTTCCCGCTGGAAAAATCCGGCACGCCCCTGCCCAGTCTGTAGAAGCCATTCGCTGATCTCCCCCAGGCATACCGACCGGGTTGACATCAGAAAATCCAGGAGCCGTTACAAAACAGCCATTACATGGCTTACCATTTCGTTACGGCTCCCATGCCGGTCACGGAAGCCAATGTCATGATCTTTTTTGCACGACGACTTACCGCAGCAGGGAAACACGATTTGCGTACCCATCCCGAGATCTTCAAGTTGCCATGCCCTCCCCTGCCCAGGCTTTTCCTGATCCTGGCGGCAGCCGCTCTGATGGTGAGTGGCTTCACCGCCTGCGCCCCGCTGGAAAACTCCGACTCTGCCATGGGCGCCCCAAAAACCTTGCCGAAAGCGTCGGAATGGGAAGCGGCCCCCGCCGCCTTAAAACAGAAAAATTCCGCCCCGCGAGAAAACCAGCCAACCCCGGAAGAGGCAGATCCCCAAGCGCTCAAGCTGGCGGTAAGCCCGGAGATAAGTGAGCTGGCGCAACTCAGCGCCTGGGATGTGCTTCCCATGCTCGACACGGGGGAAGAAGCCGAGTCCTACGATTTCCCGCTTCAAATGAATGACCAGGTGGAATACTACCTGGATTTTTTTACAAACCGCAACCGCAAGACCTTTTCTGCCTGGCTCGCCCGCTCCTCACGCTATCTGCCCATGATCAAAAAAGAGCTTGCCCTGGCCGGACTGCCCTTGGATCTCGCCTATCTGCCCATGATCGAAAGCGGCTTCAGCACCACGGCTTCTTCCCCGGCCAGCGCGGTGGGCGCCTGGCAGTTCATGCGGGCCACCGGCAGGAGCTATGGCCTGAAGGTCAACAAGTATGTTGACGAACGGCGCGATCCGGTAAAATCGACCAAGGCGGCGGTCGCCTATCTTTCAAACCTCTACAAACAGTTTGATTCCTGGCATCTGGCGGTGGCCGCCTATAATGCCGGAGAAGGGAAAATCAAGCGGGCCATGAAGCAGTCCGAAACCGACGATTTCTGGGAGATTGCCAAGAGCCAGTACATCTATTCGGAAACCAAGCTCTATGTCCCGCAGCTCATCGCCGCCATCATGATCGCCAAGGATCCGGAAAAGTACGGGTTTGATGACATTGATTACGACGAGCCGCTGGACTATGAGACTGTCCGGGTGCCCCGCGGAACCCCGATCAAGGCTGTGGCCGTGGCCTGCAATCTTGCCGACGAGGAGATCCTCGCCCTCAACCGGCACCTGTCCAAGGCCATTACCCCCCCTTCCGAAGCGAATTATCCACTCCGGGTGCCGCCGGGAAAAAAAGATTTGGTGGTTGAAAATCTCCCCAAGGTCCGCCAGGTCACGGTCACCAAGTTTAACACCCACGTGGTGAAACGCGGCGAGACCCTGACCACCATCCGCCGGAAATACAAGCTGAGCAAAACCACCCTGCTCAAGGCCAATAATCTCGAGCAGGAGCGGCTTTCCCTGGGGCAACACCTGAGAATCCCCTGCCAGACCACCGCCTACAAGCTCGGTGATGAGCCGCTGCATCTCGACCGGGCCGGAGCCGGCACCCCCTTGTTCTCCATCCGCACGGAGCCGGCCGAGACCCGAACCGGCAAGAAAAACAAAGCCCGCGGCCTCAAAAAGAAAAAGACGACAAAAATAGCCCGAAAATCGCTTCGTTCCCCGACGCCCAAGAAAAAGACATTCACGCCCTCAGCCAAGAAAAAAAAGGCCAAGAAATCTCCGGAGCCATCGCCCAAATCCGGCTCCGGCAAGAAAAGCTAGCTCCCTGATCACAGCCCGAGGCTTGAACCACGGATGAAACTTCAAGGCAAAATAGCCCTTGTTCTCGGAGGGGCCAAGGGAATCGGCAAGGCAGTGGGATTCGCCCTGGCCAAGGCCGGGGCCACGGTGGTGCTCACCCACCATGACTGGCCCGAGGACGCCGCTGTCATGCAGGCGGAGCTTGCCGCCCTCGGCAACGACCATCTGGCGATCAAGGTAGACCTGCGCGACCCGGCTGCCGTCCAGGAACTTCTCTCCACCCTCCGGGCTCGCTACGGCGGACTCCACATCCTGATCAACAATATCGAACGCGGCGGCATGCCCATTGTCCACGGGCCCTACACCCCGGAGCAATGGGAGCTGGAGATGGCCACCACCCTGCGGGCCAAGTGGTGGGTCATGCGTTTTGCCCTGCCCCTTTTGCGGGAAAACGCGGAGGGCGCGGTCATCACCCTCTCTTCCATTGCCGGGATCGTCGGCCGCTCCGGTCCGGCGGGCCTGATCTTCAACGATGGCTACAGCGCGGCCAATCGCGCCGTCTCCTCCTTTACGGAAACCTGGGCCAGGGAGGGGGCGCCCGCCGTGCGGGTCAATGAGTTGATGCTGGGGATTTTTGAAACCAGACACGGCGAACAAACCCGGGGCTGGGATCTGCTCAGCGCGGAGCAGCAAGGTGCCATCCGCGAGCATATCCTGCTGCAGCGGACCGGCAGGATCGAGGAAATCGTGGCCGCTGTTTTCTTCCTGCTGCGGGATGCCACCTACATGACCGGGGCGGTGCTGCGGATGGACGGCGGCTATGTGCTGGGCGGCGAGAAAATACCGCCCATGCCGTCGGGGGTGGAGTAACAGGTGCTTCGACGGGGCTCTCCTGAGTTTGTCGAAGGGCTCAGCACGAACGGAACATCAATACATTACGACAATATCCGTTCGTGCTGAGCCCGTCGAAGCACCTTTTTTTGCAAATCCTTTAACCTTGCGCCTTACTTCTTTTCCAGCCCCATTTTCTTAAGCAAATCCTCAACCGCCCATTTCGGGATCTGATGCAGGACCAGCTCCACGGCCTTGGCCTTCATGTCGTCTTCATTTCTGGGAACTCCGCCCTCGCTGGCCGCCATCTCGGCAAAGATGTCCTCGGCGTCGAACCAGCAGATCTCCCGGTCATTTGTGCCATAGACGGTCAACACCCGCCGGTT
>DASWIU010000283.1:0-7170 GCA_036397515.1 Desulfurivibrionaceae bacterium
TTCAACATCGAAAGCCTTTCCGTGGCCCAGACCCTTGAGCAGGATGTTTCCTGTCTGACCCTGGTGACCTCCGGCGAGGATACCATCATTGAGCAGATCACCAAGCAGCTCCACAAGCTCATCGACGTTATCAAGGTCACCGATATGTGTGAGCATGATAATGTGGAGCGGGAGATGGCCCTGATTCGGGTCAAGGCCGAGGCGCATACCAGGGCCGAGGTCTTGCGGATAATCGATATCTTCCGCGGCAAGGTTATTGATGTCGGGCCAAAGAGTTATGTCGTGGAGGTTACCGGCAAGGCAAGCAAGCTCCAGGCGGTTATTGATATCCTGCGGCCCATCGGCATCCAGGAGATTGTCCGTTCCGGCACCATTGCCATGACCCGGGCGCAAAAGTCATAATGTTTTTTAGCAGACAGGGGTAGCGGATAAACTGACAGGCCGGGATCACGGTCTGTCAGTTTATTTTTATAGGGGCCGAAACGATCCGGGTCTTTTAGGAAACCATTTTGCAGCGAGACAGGAAACCCATGAAAAAACCACAAGTTCCTGTGGCCCTCGAAGGATATCCGTTCATCGGTTTCGCGGCCTTGACCACCCTGGTCCTTGCCATTCTGGGCCATGGCTTCAGCGCCCTGCTGGCCTTGTTCACCACCGCCTTTGTCCTCTATTTTTTCCGGGATCCGGAACGGATCTGCCCGGATGACGAGGATGTGCTGGTTTCTCCGGCGGACGGCAAGGTCATCCTCATCGAGAAGGTCTTTGACGACAAATTCGTCAAGGAGCATGTGTACAAGGTGAGCATCTTCATGAATGTCTTCAATGTGCATGTGAACAGAGCCCCCTGTCCGGGCACCGTGACCCGGGTCCAGTATTTTCCGGGCATGTTTTTTTCGGCCAATACCGAGCGCGGAGCCCTGGAAAACGAGGCCTGCGCCCTTACCATAGAAACCAGGAGCAACCGCAAAATCGCGGTGGTGCAGGTGGCCGGTCTCATTGCCCGGCGGATTGTCTGCTGGGCCGGCAAGGGGGACAGATTGATGCGTGGCGAGCGCTTCGGCCTGATCCGTTTCGGTTCACGGGTTGATCTCTATCTCCCGCAGCAGATTCAACTGGAAGTCGCGGTGGGCCAGAAAGTAAGGGCCGGCGAGACGATTCTTGGCTATCTGCCCTGATACTCCTATGCAGAAAAGCATTTTTTCAATATATTACCTGAACACGAGTGCGAACTTTGCGCTGTTTGCAAATAAGATCGGAAGGAGGCGCACATGAGCAAGCACCATAAAGCCAAGGATGCCATTGCCGCAAAGGGCAAGATCTGCCTCTTGCCGAGCGTTATCACCACGGCCAGTCTCTTTAGCGGATTTTATGCCATTGTTGCGGCAATTAACGGCCAGTATTTCCATGCAGCCGTGGCGATTATTATCTCCGGGGTTTTCGATGGCCTGGATGGCCGGGTTGCCCGTCTTACCGGCACGACCAGCAAATTCGGCATGGAGTACGATTCCCTCTGCGATCTGGTCGCCTTTGGCGTGGCCCCGGCACTTTTGGCCTACGAATGGGTATTGCGGCCGTACGGGCGTTATGGCTGGCTGGCAGCCTTTCTCTATGTGGCGACCACAGCCCTGCGTCTGGCCCGTTTCAACAGCCAGGACGCCACCTCGACCAAAAATGAATTCACGGGGTTGCCTTGTCCCGCAGCCGGAGGCATGATCGCCGTTTCCGTCATGTTCTGCAGTTTTTTTGAGATCACCGGCACCCTGAGAAATTTCATGATACTGGGAACCGTCTACGGTCTTTCCTATCTCATGGTCAGCTCCGTGAAATATCTGAGCTTCAAGCATGCGCAAACCGATCGGGCCAAAAAATTCCAGGTTCTGGTCGGGCTGGTCCTGCTCATCATGGTGCTGGCCACCGAACCCCAGGTTACTCTTTTTATTCTGGGAGCGGCCTATGTCCTATCCGGACCGCTGGCGGCGGGGTATCGTTTGGTGGTGAAGGGTAAGGTTCCTGTCGAAGAAGAACAGGAAAATTCGGTATAAGCTTGGTTTGAGGCGGCATTCTTCTTGTGCTGCCTGGCTGAGAGGAGTGCGGATGCGATGTCGGATAAAATAATTATTTTTGATACCACCTTGCGTGACGGTGAGCAGTCGCCCGGCGCAAGCATGAATATGCAGGAAAAATTCCGCCTGGCCCAGCAGCTGGTCAAGCTGAAGGTGGACGTGATTGAAGCCGGGTTTCCCGTGGCCTCGCCCGGGGATTTCGAGTGCGTGCGCAATATCGCCGAGCATGTCCGGGGGGCGCAGATCGCGGCTCTCGCCCGCTGCAGCGTCAAGGATATCGACCGGGCCTGGGAGGCGCTCAAGGCCGGAGAAAATCCCAGGATCCATACCTTTTTGGCCACCTCGGACATTCATCTCAAACACAAGCTGAAGATGAGCCGGGAGCAGGTGCTGGAGCTGGCCGTGGCCTCGGTGCGTCACGCCGCCAGATACACGAGCAACGTGGAGTTCTCCGCCGAGGATGCCTCGCGCAGCGACCTTGATTTTGTCTGCCAGGTCTTTGCCGCGGTGATCGAAGCCGGGGCCACGACCCTGAATTTCCCGGATACCACCGGCTACGCCCTGCCCGATGAGTTCGGCCGCAAGATCGGTTATCTCATCGAGCACATCCCCAATATTCACAAGGCCGTGCTCAGTGTCCATTGCCACAACGATCTCGGCCTGGCCGTGGCCAATTCCCTGGCCGCCATCAACCATGGCGCCCGGCAGGTGGAGGCAACCATCAATGGGTTGGGGGAAAGAGCGGGCAACACGGCCATGGAAGAGCTGGTCATGGTCATCCGCACCCGTGCCGACCAAATGGCGGTGCATACCGATATCGTCACCGAGCACATCTATCCCACCAGCCGGCTGGTCTCCACCATCACCGGCATGGCGGTGCAGGCCAACAAGGCCATTGTCGGGGCCAATGCCTTTGCCCATGAGTCGGGGATCCATCAGGACGGGGTGCTCAAGGAACGGACCACCTACGAGATCATGAACCCGGTGGATATCGGGATCTCCACCGGCAATATCGTGCTCGGCAAGCATTCCGGCCGCCATGCCCTGAAGGATCGCATTGCGGCCATGGGCTACAGCCTCAAGGACGACGAGCTGGACCGGGTTTTTGCCCGGTTCAAGGAGGTGGCCGACGTCAAGAAGGAGATGTTTGACGAGGATCTCGAGGCCATCCTCATGGATGAGGTGCTGCGGATCACCGAGACCTTCTCCCTCGTGCATCTTGGGGCGATGAGCGGCAACAAAAGCCTGCCCACCGCGGCAGTGCGGCTGCTCATCGACGGCAAGGAGCAGGAAAAGGCCTGCATCGGCATCGGCCCCATCGACGCCTGTTTTCGGGCCATTGCCGAGCTGACCCAGACCAAGAGCAAGCTCCTCTATTTTTCGGTCAGCTCCATCACCGGCGGCACCGATGCCCAGGGCGAGGTGCTGGTCCGCATTGAGGATGAGGGTAAGGTCGTGGTGGGGCAGGGAGCAGACCCGGATATCATCACCGCCGCGGCCAAGGCATATCTCAACGGCTTGAATCGGCTGGTGTTTTTGAAAAGGGAAACCACGCGGTAGGGGAGCTAACGCATTAGGTGCGTATTGTTTGTAACCTGCTGATATTTTTTTATAATTGCCGGGTATTTTCCGGCTGCTGTCTGTAAGGGATTGGGACAATGACTGCTGCAAAAAAGAAATTCAATGTTGCTGTTGCCGGCGCCACCGGGGCGGTGGGCGGAGCCATGCTCGATGTTTTGGCGCGGAGGGATTTCCCCCTGGACGAACTGCGCTTGCTTGCCTCGGAGCGGTCCGTGGGCAAAACCCTCACCTTTAAGGGCAAGGAGATTCCGGTTCAGCTGTTGAGCAAGGATGCCTTTGCCGGGATCGATATCGCCCTTTTTTCCGCGGGCGCGACCCGCTCCTTTGACTTTGCTCCGGCTGCCGCGGCGGCGGGGGCGGTGGTGATCGACAACTCCAGTGCCTACCGCATGGACCCGGAAATCCCCCTGGTGGTGCCCGAGGTCAATGGACATGCCATTGCCCGGTATACAAAACGGGGCATCATCGCCAATCCCAACTGCTCCACGATCCAGATGCTCGTGGCCCTGAAGCCCATTCACGACAAGGTGCGGATCAAACGCATCGTGGTTTCCACCTATCAGGCGGTGTCCGGCACCGGGGCCAAGGCCATCGAGGAACTCAAGCAGCAGATTCTCGATTACGCGGCGGGCAAGCCCATGACGCATAGCGTGTACCCGCACCAGATCGCCTTCAACTGCCTGCCCCAGATCGACAGCTTCCTTGAGAACGGCTACACCAAGGAAGAGATGAAGATGGTCAACGAGACCCGCAAGATGTTCGAAGATCCGACCATCGGCGTCACCGCCACCACGGTGCGGGTGCCGGTTTTCTACGGCCACTCCGAGTCGGTCAACATCGAGACCGAGAAAAAGATCACGGCGGCCGAGGTCAAGGCCCTGTTGAAGAATGCCCCGGGCGTCAAGCTGGTTGATGAGCCGACCCTGGGCCAATATCCCATGGCCATTGATTGCACGGGCAAGTTCGAGACCCTGGTGGGGAGGATCCGCGAGGATGAGTCCATCGCCAACGGGATCAACCTCTGGGTGGTGTCCGACAATATCCTCAAGGGCGCGGCGCTCAATGCGGTGCAGATCGCAGAGGAACTCATTCGGGATTATCTGTAATTGCGGATCATCAGCGGCAGCGCCCGGGGGCGCAAGCTGCTGGCGCCGGGCCGGCGGTTCGGCGCCTTGATTCGTCCCACCTCCGACCGGGCCAGGGAGGCGATTTTCAGCATTCTTGGCAACAAGGTCGTGGGCGCCCGGGTATTGGATCTTTTTGCCGGCACCGGCGCCCTGGGTCTTGAAGCCCTGAGTCGGGGTGCGCTGCTGGCGGTTTTCGTCGATGGCCAGCGCGCCGTCATCGAGTTGATTGAGAAGAATATAGCGCTCTGCGGTTTTGCCGAGCGCGCCACGGTGGTCCATAAGGATCTCGCCAGGGGGCTTGCTTTTTTGAAACCCAAGCAGCCGGCCGAGAAATTTGACCTGGTTTTTCTCGACCCTCCCTATGGAAAGGGGCTTGCCCAGCAGAGCCTTGAATCCTTGGCCGCCGGTAATCTTCTTGCCGCCAAGGGGATTGTCGTCCTCGAAGATGCGGCTACGGCGCAATACCCGGAGATCATGGGGCCGCTTGCCTGCTTTGACCGGCGCCGCTACGGAGAGGCGGGTTTCTGGCTTTATCAACACACTGAAGGCAGGGTGCCATGACCGATTACGAGCCTTTTGTCCCAGAAAAAACCTCCGAATCAATCGCCGTCTATCCCGGCACCTTTGATCCCATCACCAACGGCCATCTCGATATCGTGCACCGGGGCCTGCACCTGTTTGACCGGATCATCATTGCCGTTGCCAGCAATCCCGCCAAGCAGCCGCTTTTTCCCCTGGAGGAACGGCGCAAGATGATCGAGGACTGTTTTTCCGGGGAAGAAACCCGGGTTACGGTCGAGGATGTTTCCGGGCTGCTCGTTGATTTTGCCTACAAACGCGGGGCCAAGGCGATCATCCGCGGTTTGCGGGCCGTGTCGGATTTCGATTACGAGTTCCAGTTGGCCCTGATGAACCGCAGGATCGAGCGGGAGGTGGAAACGGTTTTTCTGATGACCGGCTTCCGCTGGATCTTCATCAGCTCCAGCATCATCAAGGACGCGGCCCGGCATGGCGGGGATGTGAGCGGTCTGGTGCCGGATCATGTCTGCGAGAGATTGCGGGCCCGGTACCTGCAGCCATGATCAGCGGCGGGCGGACTGTTCCGGCGCGAGCCTGTATCCTTCCGGCCCAGGGCCAGGGAAGGATGGTTTCCCGGCATGGCTGATGCGGCGGAGCGACAAGAAGAGCCTCTGACCCGGCGGATATTTCTGGCCGGCTCCTGGTCCTGGCTGCGCTGGGGTGCCGGCGCCTTGCTGTTGTATCCGGTTTTCCGCTTTCTCGGCTACCGCGCCCCCAGGCAGCCGCGCATAGTGAAAGTGAACAAGGTCGTGCCGGTGGGCGGCTTTGTCCTGGAACATGATTTTATCCTCTTTGTCGGGCAAGCCGGGCCTTGGGCCGTTTCCCGGAAATGCACCCATCTGGGCTGTCGGCTTAACTACCAGGAAAAGGAAAGCATCCTGATCTGCCCCTGCCATCGCAGCCGGTTCAACAAGGAAGGTGTCCGGTTGAGCGGCCCGGCCCAAAAGAATCTCCCCCGTTTCCAGGTGGCCACGGTGCGGGAGGACAAGGGCGGTAAAGGATACCTTGTTACCTTTTAAGGTTATGGACATCCGCACGCTTGTCATCGAGACGAAATGGGGGGGCATGAGCCTGGTTTCCCTCTACCTCTCTGTTTTATCCGGGATGGTAATCGCCCTCCAGTACGACCCGGCCACGCCGTTTTTCTCCGCCAGCTCCCTCGATCTGCTGGCGCCCTTCGGCCAATTCTTCAGGGCTTGCCATTTTTATTCCAGCCAGCTGTTTTTTCTCTTTTCCCTCTGCCATCTGGCGGCGATTATCCTGGCAAAGGCCGATCAGCAGCTGCGCTTTGCTAAATGGCTCCTGCTGGTCGGGTCCGTCCTTGCCGCGCTGCTGCTGCTTTTTACCGGCTATGTTTTGCGGGCGGATGCCACCGGCGAGGCCGCAGGGGTCATTGCCGAAAATATCACCCTGTCCATTCCCTATCTGGGAGCACCGCTGAACTCGCTGCTTTTTGCCATCGAGGCCGAGGGCATGAAGCGGGTCTACGCCAACCATCTCATCGGCCTGGGGCTGGTCTGGGGAGTCTGTTGCTGGGACCATCTGCGCCGCTATCGGGTGGGCTTTGGTCAGCATAGCCTGCTGCTGTTTACCACGGTGGCGGTCAGCTTTTTCGTTGCCGCGCCCATGGAGCCGGCCCGCCTCGGGCTGTTTCATATCCAGGGGCCATGGTTTCTCCTCGGCCTGCAGGAGCTGTTGCGCTACATCCAGCCCTTCTGGGCCGGGGTGATCTTTCCGAGCACCGTGGTTATCGCCTTGGCCTGCGTGGGCACGGAGAGGCCGGGGCGGCGAAAGTCGTTGCTGTTCATCGCCGGCTGGCT
>DASWIU010000284.1:0-4227 GCA_036397515.1 Desulfurivibrionaceae bacterium
GGTTTTCTTGATATCCACCTCAAGCCTCATCGCCCTGCCCTCCCTCTGTTTGCCAGCTTATTGGTCGTGACGAGAATGGCGACGCAGGCCACCGACATGATGGCCACCAGGGTATTGGCCAGGGTGTAGTCCCCGGCCTGCACCGCGTCGAACACCGCCATGGCCGCGGTCTGGGTCTTGCCCTCGATATTGCCCGCCACCATCAGGGTGGCGCCGAAATCCCCCATGGCCCTGGCAAAGGCGAGCATGGTCCCGGCCAGCAGCCCCCGCGCGGCCAGGGGCAGGGTGATGCGGAAAAACACCCGCAGCTCGTTATCGCCCAGGATGCGGGCCGCCTGTTCGTACTCGGCGGAGACCCCTTCAAAGGCAGTCCGGGCGGACTTGAACAACAGGGGAAAAGCCACCACCGTCGCGGCCAGCACCGCCCCCTGCCAGGTGAACATCAGGCTGATGCCGAAATGGGCATGGAGCCAAGCGCCCAACCAGCCGTTTCTGCCCCAGACCACGATGAGGTAATAGCCCAGCACCGTGGGCGGCATTACCAATGGCAGGGTCAGGACAGCGTCGAGAAGGTCCCGGCCCCAAAAAGTAAAGCGGGCGGTGAGCCAGGCAAAGGCCACCCCAAAGACAAAGGCGAGCAGGGTCGCGCACGAGGCGATCCGTAAGGTGAGCCAAAGGGGAGTCAGGTCGGGCATGATCGTTTCCTTCAAAGGGCAGCCTGTTATGGCCTGGTAATTCCATTTTTATTTCAATAGTGATGGACTCGTAACAGCTCAAAAAACGCTTATTCCGTCATTCCGGCGAAGGCCGGAATCCAGTCTTTTCGGACAGATGCAACAAGGCTGGACCCCGGCCTTCGCCGGGGTGACGAGTAGTTACGCGAGTCCATCAATAATGAAGACACCACACTAAATTCATCTTTGATTTAAAAATGACATAAAGCCGTGTTTTGCCAAAATGGACTGCGCCTCGGGGCTCCGCAAATACTGGATAAAGGCCTGTCCCTTCTCCTTGTTCACACTCCCCGCAACAACGGCCACGGGATAGACAATGGGCCGGTCGGTGGGAACTTGGGCCGCAACCCGCACCCTCTCTTTTACTGCTGCCGCATCCGTGGCAAAAACGAACCCGGCCTCCACCTCACCCCGCAGCACATACTCCAGCGCCTGCTTTACCGAGATGCCCATGACGCATTTGGGCGCCAGCGCCTGCCACAGCCCCTGCCTTTCCAAGGCCGCCTTGGCATATTTCCCCGCGGGAACCGAGGCGGGATTGGCCAGGGCAATCTTTTGCACCCGGTCGGATTTCAGATCACCAAGCCCGGTGAGCGAAGACATAGCCACCGGGGTTACGAGCACCAGGGAATTCCCTGTAAAATTGATTCTGCTCCCCGGCAGGACGAACCCGCCTTTTTCCGCCTTGTCCATGGTCTCCTGGTCGGCAGAGGCAAAAAGATCAACCGGGGCGCCCTGGACGATCTGCTGCAGCAGGGGGCCGGAGCCGGCAAAGTTGAAGCGGACCTTCACCCCCGGATTTTTCGCGGCAAAGGATTTGCCGATCTCCTTGAACGATTCGGTCAGGCTGGCCGCACCGGAAACGAGCAGCTCGGTCTCTGCCCGGGCAGGGGTTGGCGACCAACACAGTGCCGGCATTACAACAAACAGACAGAGTAAGGTTCTTGAAAACATGGCCAACCCCTTTGTAAACATTACAGATGAACTTCGTACAAAAACCCAGCCCCCTTCGAAGCTCAGGGCGAGCGGCAGTTATTGCCCCGTGTATTAAATACGTCATACCCGAATGCTTTAGTCGGGCATCCATCCCCATGGATTCCCGCCTTCGCGGGAAGGACGGTTTACATCTTTAATCGCCGGGGCAATATCTTAAAATCATTTAGTCTTTCCGTTCATGCTGAGCCCTTCGACTGCGCTCAGGAGAGCCTGTCGAAGCACAAGAACGCATTCCGAAAAAACTCATATACCCTGCGTTAAAACGCAGAATCATCACTCCCGGCCTCACCCAAAGCCTCCCCCAGCTTCGCGGTCATCTCCTGCAAAACCTCTTGAAACCGAGTGTGATACTGCCAAAAAACAACGATTGCCCGCTCGCCCGCAGGCGTCAGCCTGGCCCCGCCGCCGCTCTTGCCGCCCCGCGAGGTCTCCACCAGCTTGCCTCCGGCTTGGCGGTTCATGGAGGCCAGAAGATCCCAGGCATGCTTGTACGACATCTCCATGGAACGGGCCGCCTTGGCGAGCGAGCCGAACTCCCTGATCCGCTCCAGCAGCACCACCCGGCCATAGCCGAGAAAGGTGCCCTCCTCGCCTTCGAGCCAGAGCCGCCCCCGCCACTGCAGCCCGGACTTTTTCGTATCTTGCGATGTGTTGTTTTTCATTTCGTTATATTTATCAGAATATAACGGTTGCGCAACGCCTTTTTCGCACAAAAAAAGCCCGTCTGTCTCAGCCAGGGAGAGGGCGAGACAGACGGGCCGAACAGGGAAAAAATAGGGAAAACCCCTGTTAGAACGCCAGACTCACGGAAACACCGCCGTAGATGAAATCATCGTCGTCGCTAAGGCTTTCTGATCTCATGAGATCCTTGGCATCGCTGGACAGAGGGAAGGTATAGTTGAGCTTCGGAATAACGGTGATGTACTTGTTCACCGGCACGGTGAGGCCCACGGACAACACGCCGTCATGGAAGTTGCTGTACTTGCTGCCATCGGCTTCGGCAAAGGTTGAGGCTTCATCTGCGGCAAGGTAGCTCGCCTGGGCGCCCAGATCCAGGGTGATGTCACCCTGCACCGGGAAAGAGTGGGAAATCCCCAGGGTGGTATACCAGCCCGGAAATGCATCGGTGTCGCGGTACACGGTCAGGGTCGGCTTCAGGAGGGTGTCCAACGCCGCACTGACGAAGAATTCCTGCGAATCATCCGCCGCATCAAGGGCGTAGTAGATATAGCCGACGGAAAAGGCCACCGGACCCATCTCCCAGCCATAGGCCAGGGTCAGGTCGGTTTCATTCCAGTTGTTCGTTTCATCCGTGGCAGAGTACGGATCGGTATCGAGATTTCCCCAGACATTTGCAGAAAAGCCCTTATAGCCCACGGTCATGGACGGCTGCACCACGATGCTGTCCTTGCTCAACTCAAATCCACGCCAGATATACTGGCTGAAGGCACCAACGGTCAGATTCGCCGTGGGCTTGTCTTCCTCGGCCTCGGCAGCAAAAGCCATCCCGGAAAACATGGAAAGGCATACCCCTGTGACGGCAACCCCGGCCAGCAACTTCCTCGCGACTTTACTCATTTTCTCTCTCCTTAATTTTATATGAAATTTACCTGCAAAGGCCCGAAGCCTCTCTTCTATGTATTCTAGTGTATCCAAATTTCGTGCCAACCATCTATAAAAAACACATTCTTAACATAACGGCTTGAAATAGCATGGATTGCAAGAAAACAGCGCCCCCTAAAAAGATTACATTTTTGAACTATACACAATCGTCCGAACAACAAAAATGTGCAATATTGTCTTCCTGCGAAGGCATGCGCTCCTTGCCTTTTTTACTGACAACCGCCGCCGGAGCCAGCGCACACCCCCTTGGTGCAGGGCTGCTTCCTGGCCTTCAACGCCCCGGGATTGCCGCCCGCAAAGATGGTCTTAAGGCCATCGACAATAAAGCCGCCCATCTCCACCGTACGAATCCCCGATTTCTGCAGAATCTCCCGGGGCGTCTCGCCGACCCCGCTCACCAGCACGGCCCGGCAATCATTGAGGCTCCGGGCCAGGGAGGTCCAACGCTGCAGGCCGCCACCCCCCTTGGGCGCCTCCCGCTCCTCAACCAGGACGAAGGCATCCTCCTTTTTCTCATAGATCTGGAAACGGTTGGCCTCGCCCAAATGCTGATTCACCAGGATGCCCTCCATGGTCGCCACCGCGACATAGGGCCGATCCTCGACGGGCAGCGGCGGCAACTGGGCGCAGGCGGAGAGGCAGCCCCGCATCTCCTCGGTCCGGTCCTGATCGAGCAGACCCACCGCGTCGGCCCGGCACCGGGTGCAGTGCCGCATCTGGGGCAGGAACTTTTCCGCCTCGGTGCGCACTATGGCAATCTCCTCCTTGGACGGCTCGCGGATCGTGCCGAAGGGGGTACCCACGTTGGGGAACATGGCCATGCAGTTGAAGAGATCGGCGCCCAGCTCCCGCATGGCCTCCGCGACTTTCAGGA
>DASWIU010000285.1:0-3788 GCA_036397515.1 Desulfurivibrionaceae bacterium
GTAATTCCTCATTGTTTACTTTATGTTTTGTGTTTATTGCACTACGAAATCGCAATAAATAGATATCGACTAGCAACAGTATTTTTATTCCCCACTTTGCAAAGGGGGGCGAGGGGGGATTTCATAAACGGGACCGTGCAACTCCGAAGAGTTTAAATCCCCCTCAGTCCCCCTTTGCAAAGTGGGAGGTGAAAAATGCGGCCGCCTTGGGCGGCTCATGATTTTCAAGTCCTATGCCTCATGGCAGTGCAAATCCCATTGGCCCGCAGCCGAGCACCGGAGAGGCTGCCGAAAAAGGGATTTGCACTGTTTGAGGCGAAAGCCGAGTTTGCAAAGCCCCGGCAGCATCGAGGAGTACCCCTGCGGGGCATAAACTCCGGGTATCCCGCCCGCGGCGGGACAAGGGACACAGGGGGCCCTTTCTTTGATTCGTTTCTTTGGGCAAGCAAAGAAATGAACAGACTTTCCCTAGCGCTGCGTCACCGCCTCCGGATCGCCAAGAATGCCAAGGCCCCTGATGATGTAATGAATTCCGGAAAGGATGGTAAACCCAGCGGTGGGATAAATCAGATAACCCCCTAAAGGAAAAATGGGCTGAAGAAAGTCATGGCCCAAATAAAAAACCACGGTAAGCAATTGCAGGAAGGTCGTCACCTTGCTGACCAGGGACGGCTTTATCTTGAAATCACGGTTGTAGAGCATGAGGATGCCGATCCCCCCGCAGATGAGCACATCCCTGCTCACCACGATCACGGCCAGCCATTTCGGCAAAACCCCCAGCACCGCCAGGGTAATGTACGAAGTGATCAACAGCAGCTTGTCGGCAATGGGGTCGATAAAGGCGCCGAATTCGGTTTTCTGTTTCAGCACCCTGGCCAGGAAGCCGTCCAGGGCATCGGTTACCCCGGCCAGGACAAATACCCAGAATGCGGCAAGCTCCCTGCCTTCCAAAAGAAAAATAACCAGAAGGGGGATAAGCAGAATCCTGCCGATGGTGAGAAGATTGGGGATGTTCATGCGCTGCTCACTCTCCTTGTACTCCGGGACAGTATTTTTTATTCCCCCCTTTGCAAAGGGGGGCGAGGGGGGATTTTACGAACGGGACCGTGAAATTCCGGCGATTTTAAATCCCCCTCAGTCCCCCTTTGCTAAAGGGGGAGACAAAGAATGCATAAGAAAACCCTCAACGCAGTCAAAAATCGCCTCCGTCTCGGCCGGCGCAAACCAATGGATATTCGAATCGCTGCCAAACCAGGTCATCTGCCGCTTGGCATAACGCCGGGTATCCCTGGCCAGCAGGAAAAGGGTCTCGTCCCAATCCCATTGGCCCTGAATAAACTGGAGCATGTGCCGGTAGCCGATGGACTGCATGGCTTTCAGGCCCGGATCATACCCCAGGGCCAGTAATTTTTCCACCTCCCCCAGCAATCCCTCTGCCACCATCTGCTCCACCCGCAGGTTGATCCGCTCGTAGAGCGCATCCCGTTCGCCGCGCAGGCCGATCTGCAAGACCTTGGTCAAAGCGGGCCGAACCTGTTGCGCACGGAGATGTTCGCTCCAGGGCTGGCCGGTGGCTTGGAAGATTTCCAGGGCCCGCAGCAAGCGGTGGGTGTCGTTGGCATGGATGCGGCTGGCGGATTCCGGGTCGCATTGCCCCAGCTCCCCAAAGAGCACCGCCCTCCCCTCCTCTGCCAAGCGCTGCCTGAGACTGGCCCGGATGGTCTCCGGCACGGGGGGCATCTCGAATAGCCCCTCCAGCAAGCCCTTGAGATAGAGGCCCGTGCCGCCCACCAGCAGGGGGCGCTTGCCCCGACCGATGATCTCCCGGCAGGCCTGGGTGGCGTCCGCCACATAGCGGGCCACATGGTACTCCTCATCCGGGTTCACCACATCGAGAAGATGATGGGGTACCCGGGCTCGCTCCACCGGGGTGGCCTTGGCGGTGCCGATGTCCATGTGCCGATAGATCTGCATGGAATCGAGGCCCACGATCTCGCAGGAAAACCGCTCGGCCAGGGCAAGAGAGAGCGCGGTCTTGCCCACGGCGGTCGGGCCGATGAGGACGAGCACGGGTTCGGTAAGCGGCGTTTCGATAACAGGCCGATCCATGGATGGCAACGTATCCTTATATATGGCAAAGAAAAGAATTGTTCTTCAGGCTGGTTTCCGGTACAAATACAAGTTTCGTAATCGTTCAGCAGCACCGCATCTGCTTTGTCATCGGCCTGTCCGCATACCGTATGTATAGCGGACAGACCTCTTTCGCGCATCTGCGGCACTGCTGAACGATTACAATTCTGGTGTAGCCGGAAATTTTTCGCCTCTGGTGAACGATTACCGAGTTTTCTATCTACCTGACACCAGCGCCAATTCGGGCCGGAAAAACCAGCATTATCAACGAATAAAACACCATCTATATACCATATATTTGTAACTATCCAACTCAAGACAAAAAAACAAAATAACCCCGAACTGTAATTGTGCAGCAGCGCCGCAGATGCGCGACAGAGGCCTGAGAGCTATACATTGGTATGCGAACAGGCCGATAACAAAGCAGATGTGGTGCTGCTGCACAATTACATATATCCAACAAAGGAGAAGATCATGCCCGAGAGAATTTACAACTTCAGCGCCGGACCATCCACCCTCCCCGAGGAGGTGCTCATCCAGGCGGCCAAGGACATTGTAAACTTCAACAACAAGGGCATGGGCCTCATCGAGATGAGCCACCGCTCCAAGGATTTCATCGCCGTGGTGGACGAGTGCGAAGCGAACCTGCGCGAGCTGATGAAGATCCCGGCCAACTACAAGGTGCTCTTCCTCCAGGGCGGTGCCTCCACCCAGTTCGCCATGATCCCCATGAACCTGCTGGGCCCGGGCAAGACCGCCAGCTACCTCAACACCGGGGTCTGGGCCAAAAAGGCGATCAAGGAGGCCAAGCTGTTCGGCAACATCCAGGTCCCCTACTCCAGCGAGGAATCCACCTTCAACCACGTGCCCAAGGATACCGACTATACCGTTGATCCGGCAGCGGAATACCTCTATTTCGTCACCAACAACACCATCTACGGCACCCAGTTTCCCACCATGCCCAAAAGCGAGAAGATGCTGATCGCCGACATGTCCTCGGACATCCTCTCCCGCGAGTTCGACATCACCCCCTTCGGCCTGGTCTATGCCGGGGCACAGAAGAACATGGGCCCGGCCGGGGTCACGGTGGTCATCATCCGCGAGGATCTGCTGGACCGCGCCCCGGAAAACCTGCCCACCATGTTCAAGTACAAGACCCACGCCGACAACGGCTCCATGTTCAACACCCCGCCCTGCTTTTCCATCTACGTGGTGGGCTTGGTCCTGAAATGGCTCAAGAAACTGGGCGGCGTCGCAGCCATGGAGAAGATCAACCAGGAGAAGGCTGCCATCCTCTATGCGGCCATCGACGGGAGCGATTTCTATCGCGGCCACGCCCAGCTCGGCTCCCGCTCCAACATGAACATCACCTTCAATCTGCCCACCCCGGAACTCGAGGCCCAATTCGTCAAGGAGGCCACGGCCCAGGGGTTGGACGGCCTCAAGGGGCATCGTTCGGTCGGCGGCTGCCGCGCTTCGATCTACAACGCCTTCCCCCGCCAGGGCGTGGAAAAGCTGGTCGCCTTCATGCAGGAATTCGAGAAGCGTAACAAGGGTTGAGGTTCTTGCCGGGGCGGGTGGTTAATGCATTACGAAGGCAATCTGATCCGCCCGCCCAGCGAGGCCGACAGCATCATTCTGCAGGTCACCGTCGGTTG
>DASWIU010000286.1:0-2671 GCA_036397515.1 Desulfurivibrionaceae bacterium
CATCAGGCAGTTGAATCCCTTGAAGAAGGTGGTCATCTATGCCAAACTCGAGGCCTTCAACCCCGGCGGTTCGGTTAAGGACCGCGTGGCCCTGAACATGATTGAAACCGCCGAGGCCGAGGGTGAGCTGACTCCGGACAAGATCGTGCTCGAGGCGACCAGCGGCAACACCGGCATCGGCCTGGCCATGGTCTGTGCGGTCAAGGGCTATAAATGTCAGCTGATCATGCCGGAATCCGCAAGCATCGAGCGGCGCAAGATCATGGAGGCCTTTGGCGCCGAGATCGTTCTGACCCCCGGCAAGCGCGGCACCGATGGGGCCATCGAACAGGCCTATGCCCTGGCCCGTCAGTATCCGGATCGCTATTTCCTCACCGACCAGTTCAATAATGTGGCCAACTGGCAGACCCATTACAAGACCACCGGCCCGGAGATCTGGGAGCAAACCGGGGGCAGGGTCACGGATATCGTCGCCACCCTGGGCACCTCCGGCACGGTCATGGGGCTGTGTCGCTATTTTGCCGAGCACCACCCGGAAGTGCGCATCACCGCGGTGGAGCCTTTTCTCGGCCATAAGCTGCAAGGGCTCAAGAACATGAAGGAGTCCTACACCCCGGGAATATTCGACAAGAAACTGCCCTTCCAGATCATCAACATCCCGGATGAAGAGGCCTTCACCTTGGTCCGACTTTTGGCCCGCAAAGAGGGGATTTTTGCCGGGATGAGCTCCGGGGCCGCCATGTCCGCGGCCCTGACCCGCGCCGCCCAGTTGAAGGAGGGGGTGTTGGTGGCCATCTTTCCCGACGGCGGCGAGAAGTATCTGAGCACCGAGCTGTTCAGCAAGCAGGAGGCAGAGGAGTCCCAACAGGCGGAGCTGCGTTTTTTCAATACCTTATCGCGCAAGAAAGAGGTGTTTAAGCCTATTGTCCCGGATACCGTGACCTTTTACGCCTGCGGCCCCACGGCCTACGAGCTGGCCCATCTGGCCCATTGCCGCCGCTTCATGGTTGCCGATCTCGTGCACCGGGTGCTGGCGCTGGCAGGCTATCAGGTCAAATTCTATATGAATTTTACCGACCTGGATGACAACACCATCCAGGGCGCGGGCAAAAGCAAGGAGAGTCTTGCCGCGTTCACCGACGCCTATATCCGGGAATTCAAACAGGATCTGGCTACGCTGGATGTGCTGGAAGCCACCGGCTACCCCAAGGCCTCCGAGCATGTGGAAGCGATGATCGGCCTGGCCAAAAAGTTGGTGGACAAGGGCTATGCCTACGAAAAACACGGCTCCATCTATTTTGACATCTCGAAATTCGCCAAGTACGGCCGGCTTTCCGGCGTGGACCTCAGCAAGATTCAGGTCGGAAAAACCGTGGATTTGGACGACTATGAAAAGGAAAACCCGGTTGATTTCACCCTGCTCAAGCGCTCGACCCTGGGTGAGTTGAAAAGCGGGATCTTTTTTCAAACCGAGTGGGGGAACATGCGGCCGGGCTGGCATATCGAATGCGCGGCCATGACCCTGCATCTGCTCGGGGAAACCATGGACATCCATACCAGCGGCCGCGATCTGCTCTTCCCCCACCACGAGAACGAGAACGCCATTGCCGAGGCGATCACCGGCAAACCCCTGGCGAATTTCTGGCTGCACAGCGAACTGCTGCTGGTGGACGGCAAGAAGATGTCCGCGGACCACCGGAATATCGTCACCCTGCGGGATGTCCTGGCCAAGGGCTACACCGGCAGGGAGATGCGCTATTTCCTGATCCGCACCCATTACCGGAAGCCGATCAATTTCTCCTTCCGCAGCCTGGACGCGGCCCGAAAAAACCTGCGCCGGCTTGACGGCTTTGTCGGCAAGCTGCTCTGCCTGCCGCCGGGCTTGCCCCACCCGGAGGTCGCCGCCTATCTCTCCGACATGGAAAGCCGTTTTTTCGCGGCCATGGACGATGACCTCAATGTTTCCAAGGCCTTTGCCGCGTTGTTCGATTTCGTCAAAAAGACCAACCCCATCCTGAGCCAGGGGTTTCTGGATCGCGAGCAAAAGGACTATATATTAGAGACCCTGGGCCGGATCAATTCCGTGTTGCGGATCATGCGGCTGGAGGAATGTCCCCTGGCCCCGGAGATCGATCGGCTGATCCGGGACCGGGAAGAGGCGAGGAGGCAGAAGGATTGGCCCAAGGCGGACGGGGTGCGCCAGGAATTGGCGGCAAAGGGCATCGAGGTGCTCGATACCGCCAAAGGGCCGGTCTGGAAAGAGGTGCAGAAAAAAGAATAGGGCTTGGCCCGGGGAGGCAAGGGCGAAAACGGTATTGCTTTCTTGGCCTGATCGTTCTAATATCCGTCGCACACGGGCGCCCGTAGCTCAGTCGGATAGAGCACCGGCCTTCTAAGCCGTAGGTCACAGGTTCGAATCCTGTCGGGCGCACCAATAAAACAACATGAATCCGACCAGTTAACAGCTAGTCGGATTTTTTCATTTCAGGCCAAAAAACCTCATTTTTGGCAGCTCATTGTCCCAAATGTGTCCCAAGAAAATCACATACGTTTGAATGCGTTTTTTCGTTCTATTTTTCTTGGCATCACATTGTCCCGCCTGTGTCCCATTGGCGTCTAATCGCGCCAAATTCTTTGCGAAAAAAATTGGTATCTTTTTTCAATCTCGTAG
>DASWIU010000287.1:0-4026 GCA_036397515.1 Desulfurivibrionaceae bacterium
GTGCCAAAGGGAAAGCCAAAATGGCCGCCCTCGGTGCTGCTATGCGTAAGCTCGTTCATCTCTGTTTTGGGGTGATTAAACATCAGACCTCTTATCAGCCAGATTGGGCTGGAAGTTGTTGACGGGCAAGACGGTATCTACAAACAACCGATATACTTCAACCCTGTAGGAGCGGCTTCAGCCGCGATAATCCTTTCGGTATCTAACATCGGGGCAATATGCCGCATGATTTGCATATTGAATCAGAGAAACAATAGTACAATGAAACACCCGGCCCATTTTTTTAAGGAGTAACCCCATGATCCCCACACCATCCCGGACCAGCCTGGCTCTCTGCCTCTGCCTGCCCCTCCTGACCAGCTGCATGATGGGACCTGATTTCCAGCGCCCGGAGGCCAAGGTCTCCGCCCAGTGGCTGGGGCAAGCGCCCACAGCCCCCGCAACCGAAGAGGGGGCGCCCACACCGGAACAGAACCTGGCCCAGTGGTGGACGATCTTCAACGATCCCCAGCTTACCTCCCTGGTGGAGCGGGGGATGCAGGCCAATCTAGACCTGCGCATGGCCCAAAGCCGCATCCGTCAGGCCCGCGCCTCCATGGGCATCGCCGGGGCGGACCTGGGCCCGACCGTGAACACCAATGCCTCGCTTACCCGCAGCCGGACTCCGGCTTCTTCGATCCGCAACGAGGTGACGACCGGCAATCTCTATCAGCTGGGCTTTGATGCCGGGTGGGAGGTCGATCTTTTCGGCGGCTTGCGGCGCGGGGTCGAGGCGGCAGGCGCGGATCTCGACGCAGCAATGGAAAACCGGAGCGACCTGCTGGTGAGCCTGAGCGCCGAGGTGGCCAGCAACTACCTCAATCTGCGCTCCTTCCAGCAACGCCTCGCCATTGCCCGGCAAAATCTCAAGGCCCAGGAGCATACCGCCGACCTGACCCGCCAGCGCTTTAACGTGGGCTTTGCCAGCAAACTCGATGTGGTGCGGGCGGAGGCGCTCGCCGCCACCACGGCCGGACAGATTCCGTTGCTGGAGGCACAGGAAAGACAAACGATCTACAGCCTCAGCCTGCTGCTGGGCGGCGAACCATCCGCCCTGCTGGCAGAACTGGACCCGGAGGCGGCATTACCCTCGGCCCAGGCCACGGTGCCGGTGGGGTTGCCCTCGGACCTGCTTCTGCGGCGGCCGGATATCCGCCGGGCGATTGCGAGGATCCATGCCGCCACCGCCCGGATCGGGGTGGCCAAGGCCGATCTCTTTCCCAAATTCACCATCTCCGGCGCCCTCGGCTACCAGAATACCAATTCCAATGCCCTCTTCAACAGCGCCAGCAGCTTCTGGTCCCTCGGCCCGGCCCTGAACTGGCCGCTCTTTGACATGGGCCGCACCCGCGCCAATCTGGAACTGAAAAAAGCCCTCCAGGAAGAGGAACTCCTGGCCTATGAACAGACGGTGCTTAACGCCCTGCGGGAGGTGGAAAACGCCCTGATCGCCTCGACCAAGGAAGAGGAGCATCGCCAGGCCATGGCCCAGGCCGTGGCGGCCAACCGCACCGCGGTTGAACTGGCCACCTCCCTCTACACCGCGGGCCAGAACGATTTCCTCACCGTGCTGGACGCGCAGCGCTCCCTCTATGCCTCCGAGGATGCCCTGGCCCAGTCCAGCCGCACCGTCTCCACCAACCTGGTCGCCCTGTTCAAGGCCCTGGGCGGCGGCTGGCAGACGGAAGAGGGTGCGGGCCGCGACGGTTCGGGCTCGTAGATGCGTTAAACCGTAGCCGCCCAAGGCGGCTGCACTCTTCTCCCCCTTTGACAAAGGGGGACCAAGGGGGATTTAAAAACGCCTGAATCGCGCGCCCCGTCCGCAAATCCCCCCTAACCCCCCTTTTTCAAAGTGGGGGACAACAGCGAATGGCGCTAGTTTAAGCATTTGTAGCCTGATATTTGATGGACTCGTAACTCAAAAAACTACATATTCCGTCATTCCGGCGAAGGCCGGAATCCAGTCTTTTTGGTTAGTACAGTAAGGCTGGACCCCGGCCTTCGCCGGGGTGACGAGTTGTTACGAGTCCATCAAATTTAGCTAATATTCTCAGCTGACTCCTCGGGTGAAAAACCTTAAACTAGCGCCATTCGGGACAACAGCACATGGCCGGGCAATGATGGAAAGAAAAAACTCGGTGCGCATCCAGCCCCAGCAGGCGGGCCGGCAGCTGCTCGATTTCGTCAGCCAGCGCTTCACCTACCGGAGCCGGGAGGAATGGCAGGCGGAGCTGACAGCCGGCCGCTTCCTCCTGAACGATGCCGAGACACGGAGCGATTCCATCCTGGCCCAAGGCGACCTGCTCGTCTACCTGATGCCCGCCCTGGTCGAACCCCCGGTTGCAGGCAACTACACCGTGCTCCACGAGGACGACGACCTGCTGGTGATCGACAAGCCGGCCCCCTTGCCCTGCCATCCGGGCGGCCGCTTCTTCGCCCATACCCTCTGGGCCCTGCTCAAGGAACAGCACGGCCTTGCCGAGCCGAGGCTCGTCAACCGGCTGGATCGGGAGACCTCCGGTCTCGTGCTGGTGGCCAAGAACAAGGCCGCGGCCCGCCTGTGCCAGGAGCAGTTTGCCGAGCATCGGGTGGAAAAAGTCTATTGGGTGGTGGTGGAGGGGGATTTCCCGGACACGGGCCAAGGGGTGCACGCCGCGGGCTGGCTGGGGACGGACCCGGACAGCGCAATCCGCAAGAAGATGCGGTTCTATCCGGCCCAAAACGAGGCGCCGCCCGGAGCGGCGGAGTGCAGCACCGCCTTCCGGCGACTCTCCACAGGCGACACCGGCCTGAGCCTGCTGGAAGCAAGGCCGCACACCGGCCGCTGCCATCAGATCCGGGCCAGCCTGTTACACTTGGGCTTTCCGGTGGTGGGCGACAAACTCTACGGGGTGGACGAGCAGCTCTTCCTCCGTTTCAAGGAAGACCGGTTGAGCGCCGCCGACCACGCCCTCCTCCGCCTGCCGCGCCAGGCCCTGCACGCAGCCAGCCTGCGCCTCAGCCACCCGATAAGCGGACAAGAGCTGGAGTTCTCCGCCCCGTTGCCGCCTGAGATTCAGGAATTGCTGGCTTGAGGTGCCGACAAGACCGTGAGCCGCCCAAGGCGGCCGCACTCTTCGCCTCCCCCTTTAGCAAAGGGGGAGGCGAGGGGGATTTAAAAACACCGGAATCGCACACCACCGTTCATAAAAAAAGGAAACCAACCCAAACAAGGCAAGATTCGGACAAAAACCTGGCTAATTTCCCGGATGTTACGCTCAATGCTCGTCCGGCGGCAAAAACGGGATATCATTCTCGACCAGTGGGGAATCACCAAGTTTGTTATCCCCCTGCGGATTCATGGTTTCGTCTGCCCGTGCCGGGGATGCCCAAGTCATGAGACGCAACAGCTTTTCCGCTTTTTCCTTGGGGTCTTGCGTGCCAACCTCCGGCAGCTCGTCGAAATCACCCTGCAAGGCGCGCAGGGTATAGTATTCCGTGGCGATCTCCGCATGGGTGCGGAAACCCATGCGGCGGAAGAGGCGAATCGGCGGGCACCATCCCTGGATGGCATGCTGCAGGAGAAAGCTGCCGACCAGCAGGGGGAGCCAATAAAACCAGGCACTGACCAGATACCCGAGCGCGGTGCCCACTACCACCAGCGAGGAGGCATTTGCCTCCAGCATTCGTTCGATATCCCATTCCCGGTCAAGGGTCAACAATCGTGCTTCTATCCGGTCTGGATATGCCGCACAGTTTTCAATGTGCTCGCGGCTGCGTTCCCGGATTCTCTGATTCAGGTGATCCGGGGTATGGCTTGGAACCCTGGTGGTTGTCGGTGCTACTATGCCGGCAATTCTTCTGGGTGATGGCATGATTATCCTCCTTACGGGTAAAAGGGCTACACTTCGCAGTGTTTCTTTGAGCAATTATAGCACAGAAATATGCCGTGCGCAGACCTCCGAGAAATATCGAGGGGCACCCCCATTTCTCTTCCGGGTGCAACCG
>DASWIU010000288.1:0-6194 GCA_036397515.1 Desulfurivibrionaceae bacterium
CTCCTTGAGCTGGGGCAGCTGGGCCAGGGAACACTTCAGGGCCGTGAGATCGCGGGCATTGGCCGTGCCCAGCACCACCCGGCCGTTGAGGCGTTCCAGGTCATAGACCTTGGTTAGCAGTTCGCGGAGCTCCTCCCGCAGCCGGGGGGCGAGGTAGAGTTGTTCCACCGTGTCCAGCCGCTGGCGGATGGCCTCGACCTCCTGCAGGGGAAAGAGCAGGTTTTTTTTGAGCAGCCGTGCCCCCATGGGGGTTTCGCAGAGATCGAGGGTGTCCAGCAGCGAGCCTTCCCGGGCCCCGCCCGTGATGGTCTGGGTCAGTTCCAGGTTGCGGCGGGAGGATTCGTCCATGAGCAGGACGTGGTCGAATTCGATGGGGGTGAGCCGTTCGATATGGTCCAGGGCGGTTTTCTGGGTTTCCTGCAGGTAGAGGAGCAGGGCGCCTGCCGCCCCGATCCCGTTTTTCAGCTCCTCGCAGCCGAAGCCGGCCAGGTTGACCACCCGGAAATGTTCCAGCAGCCTCTGCCGCGCCGTTTCCGGATGAAAGCCGCTGTTCGGCCGTCTGGTCAGGCAGCTCTGCGGCAGATAGGCCTGCAGTTCGGCCGCCAGGCTTGAATCCTCCCCGGCCTCTTCGGGCAGCAGGATTTCCGAGGGGACCAGGCGGCCGAGCTCATCCAACAGAGCAGGGAGATCTTCCCGCTCGCTCACCAGAAACTCGCCGGTGGAAAGATCGAGCAGGCTCAAGCCCCAACCCTTGCCCTTGTGGCAGATGGCGGCCAGATAGCGGTTGTCCTTGTCGTCGAGCAGCTGCGCGTCGGTGACCAGGCCAGGAGTGACCACCCGCACCACCTCACGCCGGACCACGCCCTTGGCCTCTTTCGGGTCCTCCACCTGCTCGCAGATCGCCACCTTGAAACCGGCCTTGATCATCTTGGCCAGATAGGAGGAAACCGCGTGGTACGGGATGCCGCAGAGCGGCACCCGATTTTCGTCATCCTTGCTGTTGCGGGAGGTGAGGGTGATGCCCAGGATCTTGGAGGCGGTCACCGCATCGTCAAAGAACATCTCGTAGAAGTCGCCCAGCCGGTAGAAAAGAATGGCGTCCTGATGCCGCGCCTTGATCTCCAGGTACTGTTGCATCATGGGGGTGATTTTAACGGAAGCGGGTGTGGTGTTGGCCATGGGTCTTCTGGTAAAAAATTAACGCAGAGGCGTTAAGGGAAGGCAGGGGGCGGAAACCGTAAAAAAACGCCGCGCCCTTGCGCCTTTGCGGGATGATTTTAGCCTTCAGCGATTGATAGGTGGTTTTGCGGGAAATGTCAAGCAAAGCTCACGCGGACTGGGGGTTTGTGGGCTCTTGACCGGGGAAACTCCGGAATCAGGGGGCCTGAAAGTCCGGGAGCAGTTTGGCAAAGGTGCGGTCGAGGTGTTCCGGGATGGTGCGGACTTCGGCGAGCACGGTCATGTAATTGTGGTCCCCGTGCCAGCGGGGGACGATATGCCAGTGCAGATGGGAGGCCACGCCGGCGCCGGCCACCTCGCCCAGATTCAGGCCGATGTTGAAGCCGTCCGGCTGGAGATGGCGGCGCAGGATTGCGGTGCAGCGGGTGAGCATGGCTGCCAGGGCATTGCTTTCCTCGGGGGGCAGCTCGCCGAGATCCGCCACGTGCCGGGCCGGGGCCACCAGCAGATGGCCGTTGGCATAGGGAAAGCGATTCATGAGCACCACCAGCAGCCGGTCCCGGTAAAGGATAAGGTCCGCGGCGGAATGGGCCAACTCCGGGGAGGCGCAGAAAAAACAGCCCTGGGCGCCGGCCTTGCCCTCGATATATTCCATCCGCCAGGGCGTCCAGAGGGTTTTCATAACTTGGCCTGAATTTGATAGATTTGCCCCTGCAGGGTTTCCCCGACCTCAAGCATGGCAAAGGTGCCGCCTGCCCCGGAGTAGCCCGTGCCGGTGAAACTGCCGGGATTGATGTAGAGCACCCCGCCGAGGCGGTGGCAGACCGGCCTGTGGGTGTGGCCGTAAACAATGCAGTCCGCCTCGGGAAAGATCTCGATCAGGCGCTCTTCAAAATCATAGGTGTTGCCGGCCCGATGGATCAAGCCGATGGTGAAGCCGCCCACCTGGATTTCCTTGTGGGTCGGCAGATGCTGGCAGGCCAGGGCCGAGCACATATTGCCGTGCACCGCATGCACCTCCTTGCCGGGAAATGCCGTGAGGATGGCCGGATCGGTGAGGTCTCCGGCATGGAGGATTATATCCGCGTCACGGAAGCAGGCCTCCGCGATCTTTTTGAAGGTCTCGGTGGGCCGGGCAAGATGCGTATCGGAAAGGATGCCGATCTTCACAGGATTCATGGTTTGCGGGCTGCACGGGCTTTGGGTCAAGAGGATCAGGTACTTAGGGGCCGTTACGAAATAATCATTACATTTTTTACCATTTCGTTACGGCTCCTTATGCCGGGGACGACATTTCAATGGTACAATTTTTTTGAACGACGGCTTCGCCTATCCCAGTGTAGCCGAGATGGGCCACAAATCTCAAGGGGAGAAAAAAAGCTTCGGCGACAGGCCGCTCCGGAAAAGCCTACGGAGCAAGGAGGGGTTGCAGCACCGCCTCGGCCCGGGCCAGCGAGACCCCGGCGAGGATAAGCCGTTTGTCGCGGCTGGCCTCGCCGCTGGCAAGGGTCACGGCTGCCCTGGGGATCTTGAAGAGCTTGGCGAAGAACTGGATCACCGCGGCGTTGGCCTTGCCGTCCACCGGCGGGGAGGTGATGCAGAGCTTGAGCGCCTCGCCGTGGAGGCCGGCGATACGGGTGCGGGAGGCTTTGGGCTGCACGTGGACGGACAGGCTGACCGAGGTGGAGTCAGCCTGTCCCCGCAGAAAGGTCATAGAGGTGATTCATCGGGGTCGAATCGATCCGCCTTTTTTTTCTCGGCCTCCTCCAGGCTGTCGGCAAAAGAAACCGCCGGTTCTTGGTCTTCCAGGGGATCTTCAAGGCTGAAGGCCATGTCGCCGTCAAGGTCGGGGAGAATGGGGTCCGCCTCTTCATCCTCATCCATGACCAGCATATCTTGTCCGGCGGAGAGCGCGGACGGCAGGACAAGGTCCTGGGGGGTAAAGTCATCGTCCGTTGCCGCCGCCATGCCAACCATGCTTCCAGGGCCGTTGTCCGGGATGTCGATCTTGACGTAGAGGTCGGTGAGATCTGCCTCCTCGGAGGAGGCGAGCAGGCTGCCGGAGCCCTGCCGCCGCTCCGGTTCCGGCTCGGCAATGACGCGGCTCCGGGGGGTGGCGCCATAGATGTTGCCGCGCGGGGATTCCTGCCGGCGGGGCGAGGAGCTGAAATGCTCCGCTGCCCGCGCATTGTCGGCGGGTTCCGTGTCCAGCATCCGCAGGTAGGATTTCAGCTGCTGGCGCAGGTCGTTTCTCGCCTGTTCCCGGAGGGATTTCAGGTCATCGATCTTTCTTTTCAGCTCGGCCATCTCGCGGTCGGTCTCTTCCCGGCGCAGGCGCGCCTCCTCCTTGGCCTCGGCCACGATGGCGTCAGCCTCATCCCGGCTTTTTTCCTTCATCCCGTCGGCGACATTCTGGGCCGCGATGATGGCGCTCTGGAAGGATTTCTGCTGGTTCTGGTAGGTGGCCAGATCCTTTTCCATGGTTTCCAGGCGGCCCTTGAGTTTCTGGTTTTCCTCGGAAACCGCCTGGAAAGCCGTGGCGATTTTTTCCAGAAAATCGTCCACCTCTTCCACATCGAAACCGCGAAAACGGACATGGAACTGTTGGGACTGGATGTCTTGGGCGGTCAGTATCATGCCTCGGCTCCTTATTTCATGGTTTATCCGATGCTTCTCGCCAGTTCATGCAGGGTGGGAACCAGAAAGCTCCGTAAAAAAATCAGGGCGAGAATAAGCAGCATGGGGGAAAGATCGAGTCCGCCGCCGAATACCGGCACCACCCTCCGGATGCGGGAGAGTACCGGTTCGGTGATCTCGTAAAGAAAACGGACAATGGGGTTGTACGGGTCGGCGTTCACCCAGGAAATGATGGCCCTGCCGATGATGACCCACATGTAGGCGCTCAAGGCAAAATCCACCAGGGTGGCCAGGGCGCCTAAAAAATTACCGATGACAAACATAACATTCCTCTTTGCTGAGAAAAAAATAATGAACCGGGCTGCGCCATTGCGCAAAAAATCCCGGGCAGGTTACAGATTGATGATGCGCTCCGCCACGGCGACAATCTCCAGGCTGGCCTTGCTCTCCGGCGCACCCAACAAAAAAGGCCTCTGTTGGCGGATGCCCATGGAGACGCTTTTGTCCTGGGGCATGGCGCCCAGGGCCAGGGGGGTGATCTTCAGGAAACGCTCCAGCACCATGCTCATGTTGGCGAAGACATCCTGGCCTTCTTTTTTGGATTGTACACTGTTTATCAGCAGGTGAAAGCGCTTTCTGTCGTGGCGGGAGTTGAGCACCTTGATCAGGGCGTAGGCGTCGGTGAGCGAGGTCGGGTCCGGGGTCAGGATGACGATATTTTCCTGGCTCCAGGTGTTGAACCAGAGCACCGAATCCCCGATTCCGGCGGCAGTGTCGATGAGGACAAAATCGAAGCGGTCGATGATCTCTTCCAGGCTGCTGGTGAGCAGGGCCTGTTCCTCGTAGGAGAGGTTGGCCATTTCCGGTACGCCCGAGCTGGCCGGCAGGACGTGAAACCTCGGGTTGATCTCCACCAGGGAGCTTGCCAGCTCACGCCCCTCTTCGATGGTTTCCCGGATGGTGTGGCGGACGTTGAGCCCCAGCACCACATCGACGTTGGCCAACCCCAGATCGCCGTCGATGAGGAGGACGGCCTTGCCTTTCTGGGAAAGGGCGGTGGCCACGTTCACCGAAAAGGAGGTCTTGCCGACCCCGCCTTTGCCGCTGCTGATACAGATGATTTTCGGAGAGCGCTTGGTTTTCGCGGTCATGGACGATTTTCCTCTGCAAAAAGCTGTAAGTGTGACGGACCTCTCAAAGGGAAGGCCGTTAAAGAGTATTTTTCAACAATCTGACAACACCCTTCGACAAGGCTCTCCTGAGCGAAGTCGAAGGGCTCAGGGCGAACGGTAGTCATCTTGAATTCATTTTCTTTTTTTCCGTTCGTGGTGAGCCCTTCGGCAAGCTCAGGAGAGCCCTGTCGAACCACAAACAAGATTAGCGCCAGAGCCTAAAATTGCGCCGCCATCCCCGCTGCCCGCGAGGGCTTTCGCGGTTGCATCCACAGCTGGGCGCGTTCCTCCACCGTTACCTGGCAGGAATCCTCGGCGTGGGCCGCGGCTCTTTGGCAGATGGCATCGTTTCCCATCTTGGCGGCGCGGGTCAGCTCGGCTTCGGCCAGAGCCAAAAATTGATCCGCCGGCATGGTCTCATAGGCATGGCAAACGGCAATGCCCAGGGCCAGGTTTGGGGTAACCGCAGTGGTTCCCTTGGTGAAAGCACCGTTGCGCAAAGCGGCCCGGATCTCCTCGGCCCGTCTTCTTGCCTTGCCCACTGCCGCGCCCGGCATGATCAGGGCCAGGCCGTTTTTCTGGAAACCGGAGAGCAGATCCCCCGGATGCAGATAGGGCGCCAGCGCTGCCGCCGCCTGTTCCGCCAGGGTGTTACCCCCGGACAGGGTGATCAGGAGAAGGGCGCAGGGCAGTTTGCTCTGCTGGACCCGGTCCATTTCCACTGCCAGTTGCCGGCGGAGCCAGGCGAGGTCCGGCAGTTCTTCCTCGGCTTGGCCGGGCGCGGCCAGGCGGGGCTGGTCTGGAAAGCGCAGTCCGGCCAGAGCAGAGGCCACCTCCGCTTCGGAAATAGTGTTGCCGATCAGCAACAACCCCAGGGGCTCAGCTCCCTTGCCGGTGAGCCTGATGGCGCGGACCGGGTGGTGGCCGGCCTGTTCCTCCAGGCTGCGATAGAGCAGGGCGGTATCGGAGGGCGCCTTTCGGTTCATAATAATCATAGACCAGAGATGCGAAAATTTTGATAACCACAAGAAGAGTAACCGCTCAGCAGTGGCGCAGCTGCTAGGAAGAGGCCTGCGAAGTGTGCCGGGGCACATGAGCCAGGCCGATGACAACGCAGATGCGGTGCTGCTGAATGGTTACGGTTCATGCCACTCTGCTGCCGGGAGCAACCGGGCCGGAAAGGGCGGAAAGCACCAGCCGGTCGCC
>DASWIU010000289.1:0-3723 GCA_036397515.1 Desulfurivibrionaceae bacterium
AAGAGGCTCCATGGAAAAACCGCAGCAGGCCTTTATCGGGCTGGGCTCCAATCTCGGGGATGGCCAGGATAATTTGCTGGCCGCCTGGCAACGGTTGGGCAAGGTGACAGGGATCAGCCTGATTCGGCTCTCCAGCCCCTACCGGACAGCACCGGTCGGCCTGGACACGGACCACTGGTTCACCAATGCCGCGGGCGAGATTGCCACCACCCTGTCGCCGGTCGAGCTGCTGGCCGCCATGCTCGCCATTGAGACCAACCTGGGCCGGGACCGCACCCTGACCCAGGACCGGCCCGTTGATCTGGACCTGCTCTACTACGGAGACCTGATGATAAACAGCCCAACCCTGACCGTGCCCCATCCGCGGATCGCCGAGCGGCTTTTTGTGCTGGCGCCGCTGGCGGAACTGGCGCCGGAACATCCGCACCCGCTCCTTGGCCGAACCAGCCTGGAACTCTGCCGGCAGCTTCGGGATCAGGCAGGGGTGGAGCAACAGGCGTGGCGGAGCAGGGAGCGGCGCGATGTTTAAGCTTTTTATTTATGCCCTCTTTCTCTATGTCCTGTACCGGCTGCTGACCGGCGGCGGGAAAAAGAAGATCCGCAGGGGCAACAACCGGCAGGGTGCGGCTCCAGGCGAGCTTGCCGCCCACGATGAGCTGGTGGAAGACCCGGTCTGCCATATCTATATTCCCAAAAGGCAGGCAATTGTGTTACAGGAGAGTGATACGGTTGTATTTTTTTGCAGTGAGCAATGCCGGAAGATGTATTGTGATGCCCACAAAACAGATCGGCAGGAAAACGGCTGATTCCGGATCCCGTTAAAAAGATGATCTTGCAGGAGCGGCTTCAGCCGCGATTACCAGCGAATCGCGGCTGAAGCCGCTCCTACGGGAGGCAATAATTAAAGGAGAGAAGAGATGAAGTTTTTTATTGATACCGCCAACCTCGAAGAAATCAAAAAAGCCGTGGACATGGGCATGGTGGACGGAGTCACCACCAACCCCTCGCTGATCGCCAGGGAGAACAAACCGTTTGTCGAGATCATCAAGGATATCTGCAAGATAGTCGATGGGCCGATCAGTGCCGAGGTGATCGCGCTCGACGCCGAGGGCATGGTCCGAGAGGGCCGCGAGCTGGCCGCCATCCACGAGAACATTGTGATCAAGATCCCCATGACCACCGAGGGCCTCAAGGCGGTCAAGACGCTTGCCGATGAGAAGATCAGAACCAACGTGACCCTGGTCTTTTCCGCCAGCCAGGCCCTGATGGCCGCCAAGGCCGGGGCCAGCTATGCGAGCCCCTTTGTCGGCCGGTTGGACGATATCTCCCAGAACGGCATGGATCTGATCAGCGACATCATGAACATCTACGACAACTACGGCTATGCCACCGAGGTGATCGTCGCCAGCATCCGCAATCCCATCCATGTGGTGGATGCAGCCCTGCTCGGCGCCCATATCGCCACGATCCCCTTCAAGGTCATCGCCCAGCTTGCCCGGCATCCGCTCACCGATCTCGGCATGGAACAATTTTTGGCCGATTGGGAAAAAAGAACAAAAGCGTAGTATACTGTTTCAGGAGCCGTTGCGAATTAACCGGTGAGCTCTTGACTCGTTCGTCGCTGCTACCATCCCGAGACCGTGGTGATGGCAGCGACGGCCTTGCAGGCGCATCCGCCCGGAGACGAAACCATGGCGCAGACACGGAAACCCCACAGAGACAAAGGGAAAACCAGGACCCGGATGGCAGGACAAGTCCTGATCATGCTGATCTGGGCATTACTGCTGGCGCCGGATGGCGCCCGGGCGGCGATCTACACCTTTGTCGACAAGCAGGGCACCGTGCATTTCACCAATGTGCCCAACGATCCCCGCTATAAGCGGGGGGTGATTCGGCCGCGGTTCCGCGGAGGCAGCGGCAGAGCGTCGCGAGCCGGCGATCCGCGCCTCTATGAAGAGCATATCCAGAGGGCGGCCAGCCGGTACGAGATGGACCCTCTGTTGATCAAGGCCGTGATCAAGGCCGAATCCAACTTCGACTGCCAGGCGGTTTCCTCCAAGGGGGCCCAGGGCCTCATGCAGTTGATGCCGGGAACCGCCGCCGACCTGAATGTCTGCAACCCTTTTGACCCTCAGGAAAATATCTTTGGCGGCACCAACTACCTGCGCCAGATGATGGCTCGCTTCGGCGGCAACATCAGGCTGGCCCTGGCCGCTTATAATGCGGGGCCGGGTAGGGTTGAGGCCGCCCAGGGCATTCCCTTGATCCCGGAAACCCAGCAGTATGTGGCCAAGGTTCTTCAGCATTACCGACAAATGACAGCCGCGGCGGCCCCGTCTTCCCGTTGGCTGGGGGCGGCCAATTAGCCGTCTTTTTTTGTTGAAAACATGAAATGCCGCGGCCGGAATAAGGGGCCGTAACGAAATGGTTAAAAATCTAATGGTTGTTTTATAACGGCCCCTAAACTCCATGTCTCGACACGCGATTCTCACCATTCCCAATCTGCTCACCGGATACCGCTTTGTGGCGGCGCCGGTTCTGCTCTTTTTTCTCTATCCCCAACCCAGCATCGGGGTCAGTCTGCTCGCCTTTTTTCTTTTTCTGACCGGGGCGCTCACCGATCTGGCCGACGGCTATTACGCCCGCAAGCACAAGATCGAAACGGTCCTGGGCAAATTGATGGATCCGGTGGCCGACAAGGTTCTGGTCTGCGCGGCCCTGATCATGCTGATCCCCATGGGCAAAATCCCGGCCTGGCTGGTGTTCATCATCCTGGCCCGGGAGCTGGTGATCACCGGCCTGCGCGGCGTGGCCGCCTCCTCGGGCATCGTCATCGCGGCCAGCGGCATGGGTAAACTGAAGAGCATTCTCCAGTACACCGCGCTCTGCGTCCTGATCTTCCCCCTGGGAGTCGTGTCCATCCCTCTTTTGCACGAACTGGGCCAGGGGATCCTCTATGTCTCCGCAGTGATGACGGTCTGGTCGGGGGTGGATTACTTCTACCGATTCCAGAAAATTTTCCTGGAAACCGGCTCCTGAAACTTCAGGGAAGGGCCCGGTTCTTTAGAGCTTGACAGGGATCGGCAAGGCTTCTATAGTGGGCGTCCTATGCCGCCGTTACGGGCGGCATCGCCATTTGGCCGGAGTGGTGAAACTGGTAGACGCACGGGACTCAAAATCCCGCGGGGGCAACCCCATGTCGGTTCGATTCCGACCTCCGGCACCATATATGACAAGGGTTTTCAGGTTTTGCCTGAAAACCCTTTTATTTTTTCATGTACGCTCAAGGCATGCAGTCCAGCGATTCCCCGTCGATATTTTTTGCGTATTGGCCTCCCCTCGTCCCTAACGACCTCCCGCCTCGGAACAAAATAAATGTTTGATTTTGACAAAAGAAATGTTCTAGATTGGGAATATGCGTGAAAAACGAGCCTCTTGCAAAAATAGAAGAACACCCTTCGACAGGCTCAGGGCGAACGGTAGCCACTTTGAAATCATTATAGTTTCTTCCGTTCATGCGGAGCCCTTCGGCAAGCTCGGGAGAGTCCTGTCGAAGCACAATAAGGCATTTTGCAAGAGCCTCAAACAATTTAGAATAATGTGAGAATAAGTGACACTTCCGCACTCCGCACTCCGCACTCCGCACTCCGCACTCCGCACTCCGCACTCCGCACTCCGCACTCCGCACTCCGCACTCCGCACTCCGCACTCCGCACACCGCAC
>DASWIU010000290.1:0-4305 GCA_036397515.1 Desulfurivibrionaceae bacterium
GACGCGGGAACTGTTTGAGGGCGAAGCCCGAGTTTTTCCGCGTCCCGCCCTCGGCGAGAAGTAAGGGGAGCCCGCAGGGCCAGGACTGGCTGGGGTGCCTTTTTCTTGTTTCTTCTTTTGGGCACGCAAAAGAAGAAAGAGAGAATGGCAGAATGGGCAGCATTACCTTCCCCGGAATTACCGGATGATTTTTTTTTGCGGTGCGGCGCGAGTTTTTTTGATTCAGGTCAAGGCAAAGAGGGTGCGGCTCCCGTATAATGGGAACATATGGATGCATTCACTCTACCCCCAGGAGGTGCCGCGATGATGATGAAAAAGAGCCTTGCCGAGACCAGGGTTTTTGACAGCCGGAGCATGAAAAAAGTCTTGATCCACGATTCCCCCTGGTTTCGCATCCTGAATTTCAATCTCAGCGCAGGCCAGGTTTTTCCGGTCCATTCCCACGACACGGAAGGCCAGCTCTCCATCCAGGTGTTGGAGGGAACCGGGGATTTTCTCGGCAAGGACGACCAGGCCATCCCGGCGCAGGCCGGCGACCTGCTGCTCTGCGACATCAGCGAACCCCACGGCGTCCGGGCCCATACCGATCTGCGGATTCTGGTGACCATTGCCCCGCCGTTTTAACACGAGGAAGAACATGAGCAGACAGCAGGTGGCGGTGCGCGACGAGGTTATCCGGCTTGGCCAGTTTTTGAAGCTGGCCGGGGTGGTCGAGACCGGCGGCGAGGCCAAGCTCCGGATCCAGGAGGGCGAGGCAAGGGTCAACGGCGAGGTGGAAACCCGCCGGGGCCGTCAACTGGTGCCCGGGGATCTGGTGGAGTTTGCCGGAGAGGTCCTGGAGGTGGTGGTGAAGGCGGGCGACTAGGGTTCGGCCAGGGCCTTTTCGTACGCCAGCCGGGTGGCGCTGTTAAAGCAGACAAAGAGGATCGCGGCGAGGGCCTCGTTCTCCGCCAGGGCCCGCCGTGCCTCATGCACGGCAATGCGGGCCGCCTCTTCCTTGGGATAGCCGTAGACTCCGGTGCTGATCGCGGGAAAGGCGAGGCTTCGCAGGCCGTATGTCCTGGCCAGGGAGAAACAGCTTTGGTAGCAGCGGGCCAGCAGCTCCGGCTCCCCTTGGCTGCCGCCGTGCCAGACCGGCCCCACCGTGTGGATGACCCAGGCGGCCGGCAGGTTGTAGCCCTTGGTGATCCGCGCCTCGCCGGTGGGACAGCCGCCCAGGGTCCGGCATTCCGCAAGCAGCCCCGGCCCGGCACCCCGGTGGATGGCGCCGTCCACTCCGCCGCCGCCCAGAAGGGAGTTGTTGGCGGCATTCACGATGGCATCCGCCTTGATCCCGGTGATATCCTCTTCCGTCAAGGCAATCCCGCGCTGTGCCACGGCCATCTCTTTTTGGCCCGGGCTCAAGGGAACCCCCCTTCGTGGCCGGTGACCTTATTGTACAGGGTGTTGGGCGGGGTATGGATCTCGACCTCCCGATCCGCTCCCAGCCGAACCGTGCTCCATTCCTGGGGCGAATACCAGATGCCGATCTCCTCCCCTTCCGCCGTGCGGATCACCTTGCCGTGATATCTGGTCCGCAGGTTGCGATGAGGATTGTCGATGGTCTCCATCCAGCGCCGCAGCTTCTTTTCCGTCAGCTCCACCGGGATCCAGAACCCTTTTTTCAGGCGGTATTCCGGCCTGATCCCCAGGATGGCGAGGGGGAACTCCTCCGGGCCGCTGTAATAATAGGTGTAGCCCGGCAAGGGACGGTACGATTCCAACGCCTCGTTGATGCGGAGATCCTCGCGGAAGATGTAGGCGGGCCGGCCGCAGGCGGCCATGAGCAGGAGCAGCGCCGACAGGGCGATGAGCTTGGGGAAATGCTGTTTGAGCCAAGGATGCATGGGGTGTCCTCCTCTGGTCTTTTCTTAAATTATATGCAGAAAGAGGGGGGAATTTGGCAATAAAAAAGGCGGATCCCTTTCGGAATCCGCCTTTTTTGCAAGCTGGGAAGGGGGAAACTCAGATTCCCGCGGCGGCGCTGGTCATCTGGTCGTAAAATTCGGTGATCTGGTTTTTCTTCTCCGATTCCATGCAGGCCATGGCCGCCCTGGGATGCTGGTTCATGACGCCGCCGACCATGTAGGGGATGAAATAGCCCCAGTCGATTTTTTCCCGCCAGGGGAGAATCTCCTCTTCGATGACCTTGATGAGCGGCCGTACATCGAACTTGGGGTTTTTGAGGAAGGAGAGCAGCAGCTCCGTGGGGCAGTTGCCCGCGCCGCGCCCCATGCCGTAGAGGGTGGCGTCCAGATAGTTGATCCCGCAGATCACCGAGGAGATGGTGTTGGCAAAGGCCAGCTGTTGGTTGTTGTGGGCGTGGATGCCGATGGTCTTGCCCGGCAGCCGCTCCATGTATTTTTTGGCCAGCAGCTCGATGTCTTCCTGGTAGAAGGCGCCGAAGCTGTCCACCAGATAGATGACCGGCACCCGGCTTTTCGCCAGGTCGTCCAGCCCCTCTTCCAGCTCCCGCGGGCCCACGGTGGAGACGGCCATCAGATTGATCGTCGTCTCGTAGCCCTTGTCCTGGCAGTGGTGGGCCAGGGCGATGGCCTTGTCGATCTGGTGGACGTAGCAGGCCACCCGCACCATGTCGAGGACGCTCTCCTTTTGGGGGCGGATATCGTTGTAGTCGATGCGGCCGATGTCGGCCATGGCCGAGAACTTGATCTTTTTTTCCCCGTCGCCGATGATGCGCAGCAGATCATCCTCGGCGCAGAATTTCCAGGGGCCGACCTCGGTGCGGGAAAAAGCGGATTCGGAGCTGAGATAGCCGATCTCCATGTAGTCGACCCCGGCTTCGCTCAGCCCCTGATAGACAGCGCGGACGAACTTGTCGTCAAACTGCCATTTGTTCATCAAGCCGCCGTCGCGGACAGTGCAGTCAATAACCTTGATTTCCGGTCTGAACATGGGTGAATCTCCTTGGGAAAGGCGTAAATTTACGAACTAAAGGAGCCAGATCATACCCGATCTTTTGCCTGGCGGCAATGCTCGATGAAAGTTTTCACGTTTTGCCCGATCTGGTCGAGGTTCTTCTCCCGCAGGGCCTTGCTGCCGAAAAGGCTGGTGGAGACGCCCACCGCCGCGGCGCCGGCCGCGAAGTACTCGGCAAGATTGGCAAGGCTCACCCCGCCCACGGCAACGAGTTTGAGCCGATCGAAGGGGCCGAGGAGATCCTTGAGGTACTGGGGGCCGCCCATGGCGCCGCAGGGGAAGACCTTGATCAGATCGGCCCCGGCGGCCCAGGCAGCGTACACCTCGGTGGGGGTCAGCGCCCCGGCGACAATGGGGATGCCTTCCGCCCTGGCATACTCGATCACCTTCAGGTCCAGATTGGGGGTCACCAGGAACATGGCCCCGGCAGCCACGCCCCGCCTCGCTTCCTCAAGATTGCGGATGGTGCCCATGCCCAGCAGCTTGCCGCTCGGCACGGCGGGGCGGTATTCCCTGACGATTTGCTCGGCGTTCGGGGTGTTCATGGTGACTTCCATGGCTGTCAGGCCGGCGGCAAAGGAGATCTGCATCACCTCGCCGAAGAAATCGCCCTCCACCCCCCGCAGTATGCCGATTACCGGGACCTCAAGCTCCATGAATTTTGCTCCTTTTTTGATTACCAAACAATCTTAGCAGCTGGAGAATACGCATGATTCTCCTGTTCATTTCTTTGCTTGCCCAAAGAAACGAACCAAAGAAAGGGCACCCAGCCACTTGTCCCGCCGGGGGCGGGATGCCCTGTGCTCCTCGATGCTGCCGTGGCTTTGCAAACTCGGCTGCGCCTCAAACAGTGCAAAGCCATTTTTCGGCAGCCTCTGCGGTGCTCGGCTGCGTGACAATGGGATTTTGACTGCAGATGAAACAAAGAACTTGACTGAGATTACTTGGTTCGCAGGTTTTTTTGCCAGGGTATTGTACCACGCAGGATTTTCCCCCTCAACTTTCGTCTATCTGCGGGGCTTGATCCGGCTGGTGGGTTGGGCCTGCCAGGGGTCGTCCGGCCAGTGGTGCTTGGGATAGCGGCCCCGGAGCTCCTTTTTTACCGCATGGTAGGCTCCTTCCCAGAAGCCGCGCAGATCCTGGGTGATCTGCATGGGCCGCTGGGCCGGGGAGAGGAGATGGAGGAGGACCGGCACCGTGTTGTGGCAGATTTTCGGGGTGTCGGCCAGGCCGAACATCTCCTGGAGGCGCACCGCCAGGACCGGCGGCTCGCCGGGGGTGTAGCGCAGCCGGACCCGTGAGCCGCTGGGCACCGTGAGGTGGGTG
>DASWIU010000291.1:0-3909 GCA_036397515.1 Desulfurivibrionaceae bacterium
CGCCGGAAAACCCCTGCGCGGAGGGGGCGCTCGTCTTCGGCATGTCCACCGCCTTGAGCGGCCCGGCTGCCCGGCTGGGGCTTGAGATGCGGCAGGGGGTGCTGGCCGCCTTTGCCGAGGCGAACCGGGCCGGGGGGATACACGGGGCCAGCCTCTGCCTCGTTGCCCTGGACGACGGCTACGAGCCGGCGCGGACGGTGCCCAACATGCATACCCTCATCGAACAGGAGCGGGTGCTGGCCGTGGTCGGCAATGTCGGCACCCCGACCGCGGTGGTGGCGAGTCCCATTGCCACCCGCTTTCGGACCCTGTTTTACGGAGCCTTTACCGGCGCGGGACTGCTGCGCAAAACCCCGCCGGATCGCTATGTCGTCAACTACCGGGCCAGCTATGCCGAGGAGACCGAGGCCATGGTGGATGCTCTGGTTCTCCATGGCGGGGTGCGGCCCGAGGAGATCGCCTTTTTCACCCAGCGTGATGCCTTCGGCGACGCGGGTTTCAGCGGCGGGCTGCGGGCCTTGCGGCGCCACGGCCTGAAGGATGTCCGCCGGGTGGCGCATGGCCGCTACGAGCGCAACACGGTGGCCATCGAGAACGGCCTGGCCACCGTGCTGATGGCCCCGACCCCCGCCAGGGCCGTCATCATGGTCGGCGCCTACTCTCCCTGTGCCGCCTTTGTCAGACTGGCCAAGGCCAGCGGCCTGGCCGCGCGTTTTCTCACCGTCTCCTTTGTCGGCGCCGCGCCGCTCGCCGAGGAACTGGGGCGTGACGGCGAAGGGGTGATCGTCACCCAGGTGGTGCCCCATTACGATGCCGATCTTGCCGTGGTCCGCCGGTTCCGCCAGGCGCTCGCCCGGCTGGACCCGGCAGGCAAGCCCTCCTTCGGGGCGCTGGAAGGCTACATCGCCGGCCGCATCCTGCTGACGGCCATGCAGGCCATGCCCGGCAAGCCCGAGCGGGAGGGGATTGTCGCCGCGCTGGAGCGGTTGGGCAGATTCGATATCGGCCTCGGCTCGCCCCTTATGCTTGGCCCGCGGCAGCACCAGGCAAGTCATACGGTGTGGCCCACCGTCATCCGCGCCGGCAAGGTGGTGCCCTTTTCCTGGCCGGAGTTGGCCCGGCCATGAGAGCCAGCCGCCCGCAGTCGTCCCGTGAATATCGGGCGCCAATCAGGCTGGTCCGGTTCATCATCGGGCTCGGCTGCCTGGCCGGCATGGTGATGGCGGCCATCATCTGGTGGAGCAGCGTCGAGATCCGCCGGGAGCGAGAGCGGCTCGACGGTCTCAAGGAACGGCTGGTCGAAAGCCGCGCCACGGTCGAGCGGCAACTGCTGCAGAAACGGTGGTATCTCTACAAGCTCCTCGATGCCGGCGGGTTGCCCGAGGCGGTGGGCAACGGCGGCGAGGAGAGCGATATCGTCGCGCTGGTCGGCCAATACCGGAAACTTGCCGACCCTGACGACCGGGCCGGCGGGTTTGTCACATTGCAGGAGGCGGTCGGCGCCCTCTCCCTTTTGCAGGAAGGCTGCCGGCAGTGGGCGGGCCGCCAGGCCGAGAATCGCCTCCGGCTGCCGGAGGCCAGGAAAAAGGCGGAGACCGCCCTTTCCAAGGTTGAAGAGGCGGTGGAGCAGCGTTACGGCCGGCAACGGCTGGAGCTGGCCATCGACTGGCGCCGTTTTCAGGATCGCGGGGCCAAGGGGGCCGAGGAACTGGCCCAAAAAATCATCCGGGAGGAGATTGCCTCGGGCGATCTCTCCGTGCTGCGGCGCGATATCGCGGACCTCTCCCTGCTGGTGGAACAACTGCGCGGGGAGGAGGAAGAGGATCTCCTGGTGGACCTCAAGGACAATCGCCTGCGTACCGTCCTGGCTCGGTTGCGCAGCAGCGCCCCCCGGCAACCGCGGGCCGACAGGGCCTCCCCGGCAAGCGTCGCCCTGCTGCTCGACCGTTTTGAAGCGGCCTTGTTCGGCAAGGGGTATCGCATCGAAAACGAGCACCAGACCGTGGTCCCCGGGGTTGGCGGGTTGTATGGCCTGAGCGTCGGGCACCTGCGGCTGGCCAGGGAGAAAGAGGCCCTTGCCTTGCAGCTCGTCAGCCACTATGATGCCATCCGCGAGGCCTTGTTCGTCGTGGGCGCCAGGGTGGAGCAGGTCATCGCCGGGGAGGCGGCCATGGCCGAGAAGACCTTGCGCCGGGCCTGGCGGATCATGCTCTTCGTCTCCCTGGTCACGGCGGCGGGGTTCCTGCTTGCCTCGGCCAGGATCATCAAGGCCATCCGGGGGCAGATCTCCCAGATCGAGGAGATCAACCGGGTGCTCGACGGCCAGACCAGGGAGCTGCTCCAGAGCCGGGAGGAACTGAGCGCCTCCCAGGAGCGGCTGCAGCTCCTCTCCGGCAGCCTGCTCACCGCCCAGGAGGACGAACGCCGCCGGATCGCCAGGGAGCTGCACGATGAGCTGGGCCAGGCCATGACCGCCTTGAAACTCCAGGTCCGTTCGGCGGAAAAGAGCATGGGGGACCGATGCCCCCCCGAGGCGAAGGGCAAGTGCGAAGCGCTGCGGCAGAGCATCCAGCAGATCATCGAAAACGTGCGGCGTCTCTCCCGGGACCTGAGCCCGGCGGTCCTGGAGGACCTCGGCCTGGCCGCCGCAATCGAGTATCTGCTGGAGAATTTTTCGCAGTTGCACGGGGTTGCCGTGACCAAGGAGCTGGCGGCCATCGAGTATCTGGCCTCCCAGGATACCCAGCGGAACGTCTACCGGATCGTGCAGGAACTCCTGACCAATATCGGCAAGCATGCCCAGGCCACCGAGGTCTCGGTGACGGTGCGGCGGCAGGGCGGGGAGCTGCTCTTCAGCATCGCCGACGACGGCAGGGGATTCAACGTGGAACAGGTGCGCGCCAGCAAGGACAAGAACAAGGGCATGGGCCTCAATACCGTGGCCGAACGGGTGCGCCTCCTGGGCGGCACCCTGACCATGGAAAGTGCGGCAGGGCAGGGCACGCGGATTCAATTCACCGCGCCGCTTTAGTACCTTGTAACTTTTAATATTTCCGAAAAACTCCCCTCCCCTTGCGGGAGGGGTTGGGGGTGGGGGTAGCTACAACCTGCTGATATAATGGCCACTTCCCCCTCTCCCTAACCCTCCCCCGCAAGGGGGGAGGGAATTAATTTGATGTCGATTAAAAAGTTACAAGGTACTAGCAGGTTTTTCAACCATCTGCCCGTCTGGGCGGTTCAATCGCTATTTTTGAGGGGGAAACAATGCAATCCTATCGTTTGATTCTGGCGGACGACCATACCCTGGTCCGGCAGGGCATCAGGAAATTGATTGAAGAGGAGTCCTCCCTGGCGGTGGTCGGCGAGGTGGGCGATGGTCTCGACCTCCTTGATCTGCTGCGGGAAACCGAGGCCGATCTCATCCTGCTCGATATCTCCATGCCGAACCTGCAGGGGATCGAGGCGATCCCCGAGATTCTCAAGATCCGGCCGGCGGTGAAGATCCTGATCCTCAGCATGCACAAGAACGAACACTATCTCTGCTCGGCCGTGGCTGCCGGGGCCAACGGCTATATCCTGAAGGAGGATTCCGATGTCGAGCTGTTGCCCGCCATCGAGGCGGTGATGCAGGGCAGGTTCGCCATCTCCCCCCAATTTGCCGAGAAATATTGGGAGGACCCGCGCGCGGCCTGCCGGGAAAAGCAGGGCGCGGCCGGCTATTCGCTCTCGCCGCGGGAGCGGCAGATCCTCAAGATGGCGGCCGAGGGGATCACGAGCAAGGATATCGCGGAAAAATTCAATATCAGCAAGCGCACGGTCGATCACCACCGGGCCAGCCTCATGAAGAAATTGCGGATCAACAAGAGCGCCGACCTGATCAAGTACGCCATCCAGCAAGGCTATGTGACG